>SFVH01000020.1 GCA_004561555.1 bacterium | reverse complement strand
ATAGGGTCGATAGAATTTTATGCCATAGCCTTTGGAGTGGCGGTGGCTGTCATAGCCATAATAATGCGCCCTTCCGACAAGGGAGAGGCACTGACTTACTTTGCCCGAGGCGAGATGATGCCATCCGCTTCGGGTGAAGAATTACTTTCGGTGTGGACCGACAGTTACGGGCGGCTGAGATGGCGTCGTTATGGCGTTGCTCTCGACACCGACGACTGTCAGGTGAATTGTGCCGTTACGGTGGCGGGGAGCGACATAAGCATCATTGAGCGACGCACCGACAACCGTCTTTGTGTTCGGAGCAACGGCATTGTCGACATCACTTTTGAAGTCGATGAGCCCTTACGTCAGGGGCGCTATCACCTGCATTATGAATCGGAATGGACGAGTAAGCATTGCTCCGGCACTTTGCGTGTGCCCTGTGCCGTTGAGCGGTCATTTAGGATGACACTCTAATCTCCGGGTTGTCAGTCGAAAAGTGCTCGAAGTATTTCCGGCGAGCGCAAATTGCCGAGAGAGGAGTTGTGGATGCTTAGATATTCCAGCGAAAGCTCAAGCACACGATTGCGTTGTGCTCGCGAGAAGCGATAATGGTGCATATTTTCAAAGGTGATACGCGACAAGCGATAGACCTCCTCCGCTTCGTCGCCCGTGACGAAATGAGAATGAGCAGGTAATCCGTGGATAAACACACCGTTTACCATATCAAAGGCATATCCTTTGCTATACGTTGAGGCATCCGGTTCGATACCCAAAAACACCCCGAGATTCCACAAAAAGCAGATGTGAAAATTGGCGATGCCGTCGTCGAGGGCATCAAGGAGTTTGATTGCCGACCATATATAAGAAAAGAGAGGAGCATTAGGCTCTTGCTCCACAATCACTCGCGATAGCAGTTCGGTGAGAAAAAGTGCAATAGTATTTTTTACGGGATTGGTGTAGAGCATCGGTAGCGGTTCGCTCACCCGAGCATCGATGATGCGAAAAATATCACGGTTGGGAGTGATGGCGGTGGTAATCTCCAAGAGCGATAATTCGCGAAATAGCGCTCGACGCATCCTTGCCACCTTTCCCGCCGACTGTGGCAGAAGAAACGACATAATGCCATGGGCATCGGTATACACCCTCACCACAGCATTCTTTTCGTTGTATTTCACCGTGTGCAACACGATGCCTCGCAAACTCTCATTCATCGTTGGTAGTTAAAAAAAACGATGTAAAGTTAGTCATTTATGCGTGTTAGGGCGCATAAATGAAGATTTTTTTGGATAGATAGCCGAAAAATTATTACCTTTGCGCCCGTAAACGAAACAATGACGATTTGCAGTGTAATTCACGCGATTGAGGAATTTGCCCCTCGCGCTTTGCAAGAGAGCTACGACAACGCAGGACTGCAGGCAGGCGATGCGACAAATTCTTGTAGCGGAGCACTTCTCACGCTCGACATCACGGAACAAACCGTGAGGGAGGCAGAGGAGTGTGGCTGTAACCTTATTATTTCCCATCATCCATTATTATTCAAGGGAGTGAAAACAATCAGTCCCGCAACGCCCGTGGGACGAATCCTTATGGAAGCTATTCGTCGCAATATCACTCTCTATTCGGCACACACCAATCTCGACAATGCCCATGGCGGGGTGTCGCATCGCATGGCTCAGAAGCTGGGGTTGACTGATGTGACAGTGCTGCAGCCGCAAGCCGACGGCATTAGCGGTAGCGGATGTGTGGGACGAGTGATGCCTACCACCCTCGCCGATATGATTAAGCGTGTGAAAGAGGCTTTCGGCTGTCAAGCTGTGAGATATTGCGGCAATGAAGAGGCTGTGGTGGAAAAGGTGGCTTTGTGTGGCGGTAGCGGTGCTTTTTTGATTGAAGAGGCGGTAGCTGCCGGGGCACAACTCTATATCACCGGCGATGTGAAATATCACGACTTCACCGGTTTTGCCCATCAGATAGCCGTCATTGATGCCGGACACTACGAGACCGAGCAGTGTGTGAAAGAGATTTTCAGCTCATTGCTCGTTCAGCGATTTCCCGACTTGAAGGTGGTGATTTCGGCAACTGACAAGAACGTAATAAAATATAAATAAAGAATTCATAAACAACTATGGCAACAGAAAAAAAGACGGCAGCAGCCGACAAGTCGCTCTCTGTAGAGCAACGCTTGGATGCTCTTTACAAATTGCAGACCATCCTCTCGGAAATCGACCGCATCAAGACTCTTCGCGGCGAACTTCCCTTGGAAGTGAAAGACCTGGAAGACGAGATTGAGGGTCTGAAAACTCGTATCCAAAACTTCAAGGCTGAAGCTGAAGAATTGCGCAAAAACGTGGCAGCCAAGAAGGTGGAAATCCAACAATCACAAGACGCTATTGCAAAATGGACGGACCAACAAAACAATGTGCGCAACAACAAGGAATTTGACTTCCTTGCCAAGGAAATCGGGTTTAAGCAACTTGAAATAGAGCTTTGCGAAAAGCGTATCCGCGAATACACTGAGCTTTGCGACCGAAAGAATCAAGATGTTGCCGCCGCTGAAGAGGCATTGGAAGACCGCAACCACATCCTTGCAGAGAAGAAAGGCGAGTTGAGCGAAATCATCTCGGAAACAAAGCAAGACGAGGAAAAACTTCGTGAGCAAGCTAAGAAACTTGAAGAACAGATAGAGCCACGTTTGCTTAAAGCGTTTAAGCGCATTCGCTCTAATGCTCGCAACGGTTTAGGTGTCGTTTATGTGCAACGCAACGCTTGTGGCGGTTGCTTCAATCGCATCCCGGCACAACGCCAAGTGGAAGTGAAGATGCACAAGAAAATCATCGTCTGTGAATACTGCGGTCGTATCCTTATCGACCCGGCTCTCGCAGGTGTGAAAGAAGACTAATTAGAGCAACAGGCAGGCATCGCCGTAGCTGAGGAAACGGAAGTCGCGAGTAAGAGCAAAATCATAGATTTCGCGCCATTTGCCTTCGACAAATGCCGATACCAATAGCAACAATGTGGATTGAGGCTGGTGAAAGTTGGTAATCATGCCATCTACCACATGGAAGCGATAGCCCGGAGCAATAATGATTTGAGTGGCCCCCACAATATGTGAGAGGCCATTTTTTTGCATATATGCGTCGATGGCTTTCAAAGCGTCGATGGTCGAAAGGCTGTTGTCGTAGCTATAGGGTGTCCATTGCGCCACATGTAGCGCTTCTTCGGGATTGTCGGGGTTATTGTGGAGCGCAACGCCGATATAATAAAGGCTCTCGAGAGTGCGCACCGACGTGGTGCCTACGGCAATGATTTTGCCGGGAGCTTCGATGAGGGCTTTGATAAGGCTGTGAGTGACGGAGATAAACTCGGTGTGCATCTCATGGTCGCCGATGGTGTCGGATTTTACGGGCTGAAATGTGCCGGCACCCACATGCAGAGTGAGTTCGCACCGGCGGATGCCATGACTGTCGATGTCGGCAAGTGTCTTTTCGGTGAAGTGTAGCCCGGCGGTAGGCGCCGCTACCGACCCTTCAATGTGAGAATATATGGTCTGATAATCTACGGCGTCGGTGCTCTCGGTGGAGCGGTTGAGGTATGGCGGGATAGGTATCTCACCCACGGCGTCGAGGATAGAGGCGAAGGTGACATCTTTGTTGTCCCAAGAGAAGCGGATGCGAAATGCGTTGCCAGCTTGTCCGGTGCGTTCGGCGGTGAGTGTCACCTCTTTGTCGTCGACAGTCACCGGTAATTCCAGCAAGCCCGATTTCCAGCGTTTGGAGTTGCCCACAAAGCAAAGCCATTCGCATCCTTTAGTGGTGGCAAAAGTCAAGGCATAGTCGCTCGGCGATAGAGGTTCGAGACAAAAAATCTCTATCAGCGCTCCTCCGCCGGCTTTGCGAAATCGCAAGCGCGCATTAATCACCCGTGTGTTGTTGTAGACCAACGTGGAGTGTTCGGGTAGCAATTCCGGGATTTCGGAGAAGATATGTTCGGAGATTATTCCGTCTTTGCGTAACAGCAGTTTGCAACGGTCGCGTTCGGCAAGAGGGTGTTTTGCAATTCGTTCGTCGGGGAGAGGATAGTTGAAATCTTCAATTTTGATGTCGTAGACTTTAGTCATTTTCTCAAAGGATTAAAATTTTTGCATATCCACAAGTCGCTTGTAATAGCGGTTGAGGGCTATAAGCTGATCGTGAGTGCCTCGCTCCACAATTTTCCCTTCGTGCATCACACAGATAAGGTCGGCACCGGCAATTGTCGAGAGTCGATGAGCAATCACAAGAGTGGTGCGGTTTTTCATCAAGCGGTCGAGGGCCTCCTGTACCAACCTTTCGCTTTGAGTGTCGAGTGCCGAAGTGGCTTCGTCAAGGATGAGCAACGGTGGATTTTTCAGGATGGCGCGAGCGATGCTGATGCGTTGCCGTTGACCACCGGAAAGACGGCAGCCACGGTCACCGATACAGGTGTCGTAACCCTCTTCCGACTCCATAATAAAGTCGTGGGCATTAGCGATTTTTGCCGCTTCAATCACTTGTTGGCGAGTGGGATTGTCCACGCCGAAAGTAATGTTGTTATAAAACGAGTCGTTGAAGAGTATAGCTTCTTGATTTACGTTGCCCATCAGTTCGCGAAGGTCTTTCACTTTAAAATCTTTGATGTTGATGCCACCGATTGTGATTTCACCTTCTTCCACGTCATAGAAGCGGGGCAACAGGTCGGCGAGAGTAGATTTTCCGCTACCTGACTGTCCTACGAGCGCCACAGTTTTGCCATAGGGAATGTCGAGGTTCACATCGTCAATCACCCATTCGCGATTATAACGAAAGCGCACGTTGCGATAGCTGATGTCGTAGTTGCCCTTGGGCAAAGCTTTGGGCTGCAAAGGGTCTTTGATAGGGTTGTCGGCATTAAGGATTTTGTCTACGCGTTGCATTGATGCCAAACCTTTTTGGATGGCATAAGCGGCTTTCGACAGGTCTTTTGCAGGATTGATGATGCTGTAGAAAATCACCATATAGTAGATGAATGTCGGAGCATCGATGATGTTTTTCCCGGAAAGGATGAGTGTACCTCCAAACCAAAGCACGATGGCGATGGTTATTGTCCCCAGAAATTCACTCATAGGATGAGCCAGGGCTTGGCGACGATTGATGCGAGTGGAGGTGCGAAAAAACTGTTGATTTTCGTCGTGGAAGCGATGACGCATCTTATGCTCGGCATTGAAGGCTTTCACGATGCGCAATCCTCCGAGAGTTTCTTCGATGGTCGACATTAAAGCGCCCCATTGCTGTTGTCCGGTGAGCGATTGTCGCTTGAGCCGCTTGCCTATGCGTCCCATCACCAATCCGGCGATAGGAAGCAAAACAAACACAAACAGTGTCAGTTGCCAGCTGATGACAATCATCATAGTCAAGCAAACAACAATCATTATCGGATTTTTAAACATCATCTCCAAAGATGCCATGATGGAGTTTTCGATTTCAGCCACATCCCCCGACATTCTCGCCATTACGTCGCCCTTCTTTTCGCTTGTAAAAAAGCCTATCGGCAGGGCGACAATCTTGTCGTAGACAAAATTGCGAATGTCGCGCACCACTCCGGCGCGGATAGGAATGAGGAAGTGCGAACTAAGATATGCCGCTCCGGTTTTCAGTCCGGTCATTATCACTAAAGCCACAGCAAGAAGCATCAGGGTGGTGGATGCGCCATAGGTGGATTTGCAGAATGCCGCAGCATAGTAGAAATTATTTATTGCCACATCTTTCAAAGAGGCTGAGCCCCACTCCATATAGGTGTATTGCACTCCGGCATCGCCCATAAACAGCATTTCCAATATCGGGATAATCAGTGCAAACGAGAAGAGCGTGAGCACAGCCGACAGAATGTTGAAAAAGATGTTAAGCACAAGATATTTCTTGTAAGGAGGCACGAAACGGCGCAATATTTTCAGAAAATCACCCATTTAAATTCTAAATTTTTTTTAAAAGTGATGCAAATATACGCACAAATCTGCGTTTTGTCTATTATGTGGTTGAAAAACAAACTTATTTAACTACTTTTGAGCCGAAAAACCAATAGAGTATGAAAAAAGCAGGTAGAATATTAGCATTATCAGCAGCGACGGTCATCTTCTCATCGACTATGATTTATGCCGGTAATATCAAAGGCGTGGTGGTGGATAAGAGCGACAAGACGCCACTTATCAGTGCCACTATTCAGCTCCTTTCAGCGCGCGATAGTAGTCTTGTTAAGGGCACGGTCAGTGATGCCGACGGAGCTTTCCGTTTCAGCGGTGTGTCGCAAGGCAAATATATTGTCAAAACGGTGTATGTTGGTTATTCGCCAACAACCAACAATGCCGAATTGAAGTCGGCATCTGACGCTGTCGACCTCGGTAAGATTGAGGTGGCTGAAAACACTATTGTGCTTCGTGAAGCGGAAGTGGTGGGGGTGAGAGCCGAAGTAAAGGTGATGCAAGACACCGTGGAATACAACACCGACTCCTACAAGGTGCAACCAAATGCCGTGGTCGAAGATTTGCTAAAGCGTCTGCCGGGAGTGGAAGTGGGTAGTGATGGAAAGATTACGGCTCAAGGTAAGGAAGTGACAAAAATTTTGGTCGACGGCAAGGAGTTTTTCTCTGATGATGCCAAGGTGGCTTCAAAAAATATCCCTGTAGAGATGGTGGATAAAATCCAGGTGGTGGACCGCAAAAGCGACCTCGCACGTCTCACCGGGGTAGACGACGGCGAAGATGAAACGGTGATTAACCTTACTGTCAAGAAGGGAATGAAACAAGGGTGGTTTGGCAATGCAACTGTGGGTTACGGCACCGACGACCGATATACGGGCAATCTTATGGTTAACCGCTTTGTCAACGACAATCAATTCACTATTCTTGCCGGCGCTAACAATATCAACGAGATGGCGTTTTCGATGCCCGGCGACGGGCGTTTCCGTCGGTTTGGCGGCGTCAATGGTGTGAAAGACACACAGAGCCTCGGACTTAACTTTAACATAGGTAATGAGGAGGTGTTTCGAGTGGGTGGCGACTTGATGTATTCCCATAGCAATCAAAAGACCTTTCAAAAGTCGACAAAGGAATATCTTTTTTCGGAAACGTCGAGTTTTGAAGACGCTCTCTCTAATTCTCGCGACCGCACTCACAACGTGAGAGGTAATTTCCGGTTGCGTTGGGTTGCCGATTCGCTCAATACGTTTGACTTTCGCCCTTCGTTTATGGTGAGTGTCAATGATTCCGACAAAGATGAATGGACACGACTTTTGGGCATTGACAACTCAAAAGTGAGCGAAACAAGCAATGTGCAATCGAGCAACGGCACAACCTATGACCTCGCTGCAGAAATGATTTGGAACTACAAATTTAAAAATCATCCCGGACGCTCTTTCTCCATCCAAGGTACGTATAAATTCAGCAACACTAAGGAAGACGAAACCACATATTCTATCAACGAATATTTCTTGTCGCCCGACGACAATGAGACGCGCGACCAATGGACCGACAATCATGAATGGTCAAATCGTGTTGGTGCTCGCTTGTCGTGGATGGAACCTCTTGGAGACGTCAAGAAAGCGCGATTTCTTACATTCGCTTATCGTATGAACTACTACTTCAACAATGCCGACCGTATGGTGTATGACCGCAATCGCGAATATTCCACCGAGGATGCTCTTGCACTGCTCGAAAACGACTACGGCATCGTTACGAGTGCCTATGTGGCAGATGCTATCGCTGAAGAGATGGGCGTGCTTGATGAAGACCAAAGCAATCAATTTCGCAATCATCAATTCACACAACAAATACGTGTGGGCTATCAGCAAAACCGCTCGAAATATCGCTTAAATTTTGGAGTGTCGGTCAATCCCACAATGATGAGAAGCGAAAACCTTATCAATAACGATAAGACTATTCCCGAGCATTGGGTGTGGAATTATGCGCCATATGCACGTCTGCGCTATTCATTCTCGAAAACCAACACCTTGGCATTCGACTATCGCGGACGCTCCACTTCGCCGACGATGACACAAATGCAACCCGTGCCCGACGAGAGCGACCCCTCGAAGGTGGTGATTGGTAACCCCAACTTGTTGCCGTCGTTTAATCATAACATTATGATTCGCTACAACAACTTCAACAGCGAGAGTCAGCGAAGCATTATGGCATTTGCCGGAGTACAAGTGACGCAAAACAGCATCATCTCCAAAACGCATTTTGACAGCCAAACCGGTAAGCAAACTATCACTTATGATAATGTCAATGGGGTGTGGAACGCTCAAGCAATGTCGATGATTACTTCGCCTATAGGCAATAAAGGGTGGCGTTGGACCAACAATGTGTTTGCTCGCTATTCCAATGCCGTAGGCTTTAACAACGGAGCTCGCAACACCTCACACACCTTCTCTGTGAGCGAAACTCCCAGTATCGCTTTCCGTAATGATGTGATTGACATAGAGTTGCGCCCAACCTACACTTTCCAACATACTCGCAACCGCTTGCAGGCAGTGAACAACAGTGACATCCACAACTATGGTGGTCGCTTTGATGCTACCTATTACACTCCCTTTGGCTTGGCTATAGGCACCGACCTCACTTACACCGAGGCTTCGGGCTATTCTGCCGGCTACGACAACAGCGAATGGCTGTGGAACGCACAGCTCTCCTACAGTATGCTTAAGGATAAGTCGCTGACTGTGGCAGTGAAAGCCTACGACTTGTTGCAACAAAAGAAAAATGTGTCGCGCAACGTAACCGGTAATTATATAGAAGACCGTGAATTTAACACCATTACGCGCTATTTTATGTTGACTCTCTCCTATAGTTTCACCAAACTTGGAAAGGGCACCACTCAGAAAGATATCAACTATGACGGTTTCGGTCCGAAAGGTCCCGATGGCGAACGCCCGCCAATGCCTCAACGGGGCTCCCGTTCGGGCAGGGGTCCGATGGGTCCTCCTTCCGGCTTCTAAATTTGTGATATATGCTTGCGGGAGGTTGTGGCGTAATTAAGGTTTACGGCGCAGCCTCCTATTTTTTTAACTACAGAGGTTTGGATATTTTTCAGGCGTTTCCCCAAAATATTCGATTCTCAAGCGGTAAAAGCCGTGATATAAGGAAAAACAGACAAAAATTGGGTGTATTTCCCCAGTTATTTGTCTGTTTCGCTATCTTTGTGCTATTCCGGGGAAGTATGCGACATAAGAAACTCATATCCCACCCCCGATTTCTTTCCACAAACATAGGCTATAGCCGGAGCATCGCCTTGTATGAGGCTGTCAAGATATAATGGCTCACCCTCTATTATTATACTACATTGAAAGGTGTCCCCTTTATGCAAGCGGGTATTTTGGGATGCCATAACTCGAAACGTCAGATTGCCTATATACTCAATGTCGCACACCCTATCCGGTTGCCAAGTAAGGCGAAGACAATCGCCGGGGTCTAAAGCAGAGGCTACGCTCAGTCGCCTGTTTAAAACGGGACTGCTCTGTTGTTCCTTTGGCAATAATGCATTCTTGCAATAGCCTTCCCAGTCGCTATATCCCAAGAATTTAGCCAAGATTGAGAGCGTGCCGACTCTGGGTGTAACGTCTTCACTTAAATATCCCCAAATACGCATCAATGTGGTTCGACTGACGAGTACGTGCAGTCGTGCATAGATGTTTTCTCGCAAAAAGTCGAAGTCTTTGGGCGTATTTATCTTATGATTGAGAGCTGTCTCAATATCCTTGCATAATTGATTTATCATAATCATTCTTCAGTTGAGTATATCGATTCATTATTTTCGTAATCAGATTACCATCATAAACGGCGAGGGCATTTGTTATTTCTGCTATCTCATTTTCCGAGAATTCGCCGCTTATTGTCGTTAGATAGTGATTATAAGCTACACTGCTTTCATGAATTCTTTTGAAAATTTCCATATTCAGATTGCCGAAAGATTTTAGCGTGTCGAGATGTTGCATAACGCCGGCTTCCTTAATGGCATGGTCGATAACAATCTTGCCATTTTTGATGGCATTATCGACTCTTTTTCGCTCTGCCTCTTGAGCCTGTTGTTTTTGCAACAATTCCAAGTGATTAGCCGTAACTCGCTCCAAACTATCATTCAGCGATGAAACAGTTTTGTTAATCTCCCTTTGTTCTTGTTTATTGTGGCTCATCTGTTGCCTGAGTTCGCTTATTCTTAGGGCTTGGGTTACGACTATTAAAGCCGCTACCACGACCAATGATATAATAGCAACCCATGCAAATATTGTTGTGATTTTATCCCGTTTACGGATGGCATTCCGCAATTCTGATACATTCCGGTATCGAAGGTCTATTGGCTTCAGACATCTATGTATAATATGTTTAAAACCGTATCCGAGATTCATTTTGCTATAGACAATACCAAGGCTATAAATGTCGTTTCGCACATCTGCTATTGCCATCTGCATTTGTTCCGGTGACATATATTGAGGAGTGCCCGCTGGCTGTTTCAATATAGCGTAACTGCAGGTATCGGCAAGCCCGAAGTCTATCAGTTTCATGCTGTTGCCATTTTTTGTGATAATAATATTCTCCGGCTTCAAGTCGCGATGAACGATTCCCTTAGTATGTATATAGTCTACAGCCTCTACCAACTGGTTAGCAATTCTTTTGCGGTCTTTGCAAGTTTGTTTTTCCTTTAGCCATTCTTTCAGTGTAGTGCCTTCCACATATTCCATCACGATGCAGTTGCCAAAGTCTTCTACCATTTCCAGACCGAATGTTGTCACCACAAAAGGGTGCTCCAATTGCATTAGCAATTCGAGTTCTTTTCTAAGCCGTTGGATATAGGCGGTTTCATTAACTACCTGCTTATTCAAGCCTTTCAGCAACCACCAACGCCCATAGCGTTTGGCTTTTGCTACGATGTTTACTTCCGATGTGCTGAGTATAGTCACATCAGTAAACTGTCTGCTGATTCCTTCGAACGAATCTGACAGATAGCCTGAAGTTGACGAGTCATAGTCCTGCTTCATACCGCAAAATTAATAACTATTGTGCAAAAAAAATACACAATACAAAAAAAGTTATGAAATGGAGCAATGTATAAAAGGTATGAAATGGAACGATAAAGGTATAAAATGGAACAATGTATATAATTTTTATTGCTCTAATTTTGCTAAAAATAAAAAATATCAATGCGAATATACCTAATGGAATAATCAGATTTTTCGAGAAAACTATTAATAACTCAATGTTTAACTTAAAAAATATTAAAATGAAAGTATTAAAATTTTTATCATTTGCAGTGCTCTTGGTAGCGCTTGCATCATGTGGTGGCAATGGAGATGAAAATAGTGTTACGCTCAAAGTTGAGGCTGAACTTGGTCCGTTGGCTGATTATGTTAAAGTGTTAGACCAGGAAGTCGTTGTCAAGATGTCAGACGTGAAAGAAGATAGTGTGGATTATAAATTAATTCAATCTTCAATAGCATTTGAGGTAATCAAATCTGTTGCTTCCGACTATGGTTTTTATTTTATTGTCGAAGTTCTTGATAAAGACCACGTTCATATTGCTACTCTTCCCATATTTGATGTTGAGCCAATCTACGACCTTGATAATGGGGATTTAACTCATATCCTTAGTGCCGGATCTGTGCGAGCTCAAATGGAGAGTAAACGTGAGGTAGCGGGAATCACGCCCGAAGATCAAGAAGTGTGGAATAAAATTCTCAAAGAAGGAGCGTATTTCTTAATAAGGCCAAGTTATTCTAATGCCAAATATGAAGAATATAAGGGTAAATCTTCAAATGCTGAAGTGGTAGAATCTTCCAACGATACAATCACCAAAGATGAAGATTTGGATGCAGTGCTCAATTCTTACGAGGAGTAGGTTGACAAATACATCTCTTGTTTAAAGAAGGCGTCGAGTGGTGACACGTCAGCTCTTCAAGAATTATCATCTTTAATGGAAAAAGCTAATGAATTTAGTGATAAGATGAAAAATGCTAAAGGTTCAATGTCTGCCTCACAGTGGGCTCGCTACTCGCAAATAAACATGAAGATGTTAAAAGCAGCACAGGAGATGCGTTCATTACAAGTGTCACTTAAATTTTGCAATTTATGAGAATGTTTCGGTTTAACTATGAAGCGAATGCCAACACTCCATACATGCGTTTTTACTTCAAGAATGGAAAATTAGAGAAGTGGGTAGCCCTTGATTAATAAGGGATGCCGCTCAGAATAAAAATTTTTAAATTAAAATAAAACAACAATTATGAAAAAACTCGTTTTCTTTCAAGCACTGCTTATAGCAGTAGTAATGTTGGTGTCTTGTTCATCAACAAGTAGTGACTTTATTAATGCCTATGAGGAGGCAACTGAAGAATTGGAAACCGCAACCAGTAATGAAGATTGCGACAAAATCCATGACAAGTTGATGCATAGGCTTTATGAGATAACTCAATCAGATGAGAATTGGGAAGAAGCACTTGCAGATGAAGATGTTAAGAATGCTTATGAAGCTTGGTATGAGGCATTAAAAAAGGCTACTACTGATAATTACTACATGTTTATGGTACATTGCACTCCCAAAAGTGCGATAGAATATTGCGAAAACATGCGATAGATTATTGCACAAAAATGTAACATGCTTTTGCGTAAGCATCCGAAAATATCCAACTATCGAGGATGCTTACGTCTCTGAGCATGCTCTAAATCAGTGTTAATTTTACTAATGCAACTTAAGGAACATGTTCTTGTTGAGAGAGGGTGTCGTCATAAAACAATATTTTGACGACACCCTCTTTTTTCCCTATCCGAATGTCTGTGTCGGATGGATATCTTTAGAGCGCAAACGCGCTATAAATTATAGAATATGCCAAGGATTATGCCGCCCCTACGATATTTACAGCACAATCCGGCACACTCCCGAATTATAATAAGAGGCTGAGCCAATTATGAACTGCACCCCAGCGCAGATTATGTATAAAGATATCTTATTTTATCGATAATACCACTAACACCGATGCGTCCGAAATCATGAAACGACCAATCGGGACCATACACAAACTTTGCTGACCGTCGCGTGTTGATGAGCGATTGCGGATTGGTAGGGTCGGTCATCGCGCCCGATATGGTCGAGATGGGTGTTCATATAAAAGAAGCGTTTGCCACTCACTTTGTCGAGCATCACCGCCCATGTGGTCACGCGCGGATAGTTGGAATCCCATCCTTTGGAGCCGGGGATATTCATCTTCTCCGGTTCTGCAATCCAGAAGTTGCCCAGCTGTCTAAAGAGATTGCAAACTATCTGTCGATAAGCATAAATACGGTCAATCGACATCGCCAGAACATATTTGAGAAACACAATGTTGACCATGCCATAGGAGGCATGTAAGGTGGCAAGAGTCATGGGGTTAATCTGACATCAAGCTCAAGTCCGAAGTCAGGTTATCGTTTCAGCCAATGTTCCTTCAGCCACTTGCGAACTGGTTCATCGTAGAGTTTCAGAGAAGCCCATGCAAGTCCGACTGCCATGAGTGCGGTGACGATGCCAACAAAGACATGGGTGCTGACAGGAGAATCCATGTGGTTTCCTGCCCAACTCATGTGCATACAGAGCATTGGATAATGGGTAATGTACAGAGGGAAGGAGATCTTTCCCAAGAAGATGCAAATCTTTGACGTGCGTTTGCCCCTAAGTCTGCTTCCTGCTCCGATAGAAAGAATGAGAGGGAAGAGGAAATAAATACTGCACAACTCAAAAATGCCCTCATAGAGAGGATCCAAGTCGTTGAGCATAGGGGTTGACAACATTGCAAGAATCAACAATGAAGCCACGACAAAACCACCCCTGACAGAGATATATCTGCCTATGCGAGAAAGCAAGAGACCCATAGTGAAAGGGAACATCAGTCGCACCATGGCACGATAGAAATGTTCGGCATCGCAGAAAAATCCTCCATTGATGGTGTATTGGAAATTGTCATCGACAAGGTTGCCCCAAAGGTTGAGCTGAAGACACAAGTCGGCCGACATCAGTGCACAGAAAGCCACTATGATGCCAAGCAGCACTTTTCCCGTGCGACGCAGGAATAAGGCATATAGAATGTTTGCCACATACTCATAGATCAAAGTCCAGATAGGTCCATTGATACTTGTCAATTCTCCCCAGCCACGAATGTCCATCGACCTCGGAAGAGGTATCATACACATCAGCAACAAGGCTTCGAGCAACAACATATACCAAGGAGCACTATCAACCATATAGGAAGTCTGACCTCCTGAGTAATAGAAGAAACAGACACCGACAAGAACACCCATCACAACCATAGGTTGCAGGCGTGTCAGACGTCGCTTGAAGAATCCCCATATTGTCATCTTGTCCCAACGATCGTCGTAGGCATAGCCCAACACAAGACCACTCAACGCAAAAAAGAAATCGACTGACATGAATCCGTGAGGCATAACCCAACGTTTAATCTCGTGGGGATAGCACTCCATAATGTGAAACATCACAACACCCAAAGCAGCCACGCCTCTGAGACCATCCAGAATCTCATATCGTGGTTTGGATTCTATGTAAGTATTAGTCTTAATATCCATAATCCGATAAATGTAAAACTATTTGCAATAAACAGGAATTTTGAAAACTTTTAGTTGAAATTATCCTTTTGTTGTAGTATTCAAATATTTCTACTTTGTTTTTTCAACCTCTGACTCATTAGTTTGTTAAGATGGTCGTTCCTTCTCGTTTTGACATGATAGCAATGTGCAAGCAATCAGCGACAATCTACGATAATTTTGTTTCTTTTTATTTGTCTATTATTTTAAGGTGGATTCTATAAATTCCCACCGTCAAAAGGTTTAATAATTGTGGGGTGACGTTTTGCCATCTTTTGGATTCTTTTCGGCTAAAATTGTAAGTTAACTCGGTCACGTAGCTCGCTACGCTCCCACTTCAACTTACAATTTGCCTCGAAAATAAATCCAAAATCTAACAAAGCGAATTTATAGAACCAACCTATAAAGATATCTTATTTTATCGATAATACCACTAACACCGGACAATGGTCTGATGCGTCCGAAATCATGAAACGACCAATCGGGACCATACACAAACTTTGCTGACCGTCGCGTGTTGATGAGCGATTGCGGATTGGTAGGGTCGGTCATCACCAAGATTGGGTCGTCTTTGGGGGTGGCATTGAAGTCGCCACTCACCATTACCGGCAATCCTTCTGAAAGCCGAGTTGCTTGAGCCAGCAAAAGCTTGGCTCCTTCATGGCGTGCATCGCGCCCGATATGGTCGAGATGGGTGTTCATATAAAAGAAGCGTTTGCCACTCACTTTGTCGAGCATCACCGCCCATGTGGTCACGCGCGGATAGTCGGAGTCCCATCCTTTGGAGCCGGGGATATTCATCTTCTCCGGTTCTGCAATCCAGAAGTTACCCGATTTCTCCACCACAAAGCGGTTGCGCTTATAGAATATCGGTGCATGCTCGCCCCCTTGCTTGCCGTCGTCGCGCCCCACACCGATGTAGTCGTAGTCGGGCAGTCGCTCAAGCAAGTCGTCGATTTGTGTTTTGGTGGCTTCTTGAGCACCCCATACATCGGGGTCGTGAAACCTTACCAAGTCGGCAGCGATGTCTTTACGAAATTTCCATTGATTCACACCATCAGCCTCTACGGGACAGCGCAGATTGAACGTCATAGCTCTGAGGAGCATCTCTCCGGCATTGACGGTAAATACCACCGCCAACAATGCCGATAATAATGTCAGTTTTTTCATATAGTTGTCTTAATTGTGGATAAACATTGCGCAAATATAGTGAAATTTCAGCACTCCTCCATCCAATGCCGAGATAAATAGGGTGGATTGTGATTTTTTTATACTACCTTTGTTGTGAAATTTCAAAGAGTAAATGCGCGACAGCTTATCGACATACTATCAACATCATTATGCTCCCGCTTATCCCAATGGGTTTGGCGATACGGTGGCGGTGGCTCCCAAAGGGATGCAGCCTCTGACTTCTTATTCCGAGGTGGGAAGTCGTGAAGGTATCGGCGGCGATGCCTATGAGCAATCGCCTGCCCACTCCTCGTCGATGTTGCTTCTGCTTGTGGTGGTATTTTTGCTCATCGCTTATTGTTATAGTCATGGAGTGAACTTGTTTCGCACATTGGTGCACAATCTTTGGTCGGTGTCGCGCCATGAAAATCACCTTGACGAGCACACCTCCAATGAGCGGGTGTTGCTCTTTGCGCTTATCGCTGTGTCGTGGTTGATGGGAGGCGTGGTGATTTACACTTATATCCGCAATTCAGACATCGGTTTTTCTGATTTTGGGATGGTCAAAAGTGTGGGAGTCAGTATTGTTGTTGCCGTGGTTTACTATATCATCCAATTATTGTCGGTGGCGCTCACCGGATATGTGTTTGCCGACAGCAAAAGTTGTAAGCTATGGCTTCAGGGCTTTAATTCCTCACAGGTGTTTCTCGGGCTGTTTCTTACTCCGGTAGCAGTGGGGATCCTGTTTGCGCCGGAGTATTCCCATGAGTTGATAATGGTGTCTATTTGTTTGTGGCTCAGTGCAAAAGCATTGTTTTATATCAAGGGGTTTAGAATTTTTTATAAGAATTTATTTTCTTGCTTCTATTTTATTTCGTACCTTTGCACCGCTGAAATTGCCCCGCTTTATTGTTTTATTATTAATGCTCAAATTTGAGCAAACAAGGAGAAGTAAAGACGTGAAAATTAGCAAGATACTTGTATCGCAACCCAAACCGTCGTCAGACAAGTCGCCATATTTCGATATTGAAAAGAAGTATGGCGTTAAAATTGTTTTCCGCCCATTTATTAAGGTTGAAGGACTTTCATCGAAAGAATTTCGTCAGCAAAAGATTTCGTTGTCGGAGCACACGGCAGTGATTTTTACCGCCAAATCGGCTATTGACCATTTCTTCCGCATTGCGGAAGAGAGTCGCTTTACAGTGCCCGAAACGATGAAATATTTTTGCACTACAGAGACGATTGCACTTTATTTGCAGAAATATACTGTCTATCGCAAGCGCAAGATTTTCTTTGGCAAGTCGGGAAAATTAGACGACCTTGTGCCGCAGTTTGTCAAGCATAATACTGAGAAATATCTCTATGTTGTGTCGGAACAGCAAAAAGGCGATGGTGAGTTGGTGCTTGATAAGGCAAATGTAAACTATTCACGTGCGGTGATGTATCGCACGGTGAGCAACGATTTCGCTCCCGATGAGGAATTTAACTACGATATGCTGTTGTTTTTCAGTCCTACGGGCATCAAGTCGTTGCAAAAAAATTTCCCTGACTTTGAGCAAGGAGATATCAAGATAGGGTGCTTTGGCGCGTCGACGGCGAAGGCTATCAAAGAAGATGGTTTCCGTCTTGACCTTGAAGCGCCGTCGGTCAATGCTCCATCGATGACTGCGGCACTCGACCTTTATCTCAAATCAAACCAATAATTGTGATGCCTCGCCACCAGAGGCATCGATAGAGGGCAAAGTGATGACTGACAATCGTCTATATAAGAGCGAAAAGCTTTGCAGCTGCACTGCCATCGACCGTATGTTTAACGAAGGCGATGCTGCAAAGGGTTATCCTTTGCGTGCCGTGTATCGCTTGAGTGAGGGCAGTGGCGGGAAGGCATCGGCGCAGTTTCTCATCACCATCCCCAAAAAGAAAATCCGAAAAGCCGTGGAGCGTGTGTTGCTCCGTCGTCGAGTGCGCGAGGCTTATCGCCTAAATCGCAACCTTTTGCTGCCGGTGCTTACTGCCTCCGGCAAGCATTTGGAGGTGGCGTTTATCTATGTGTCGCAAGAATTATCTACCTATTCAGCCATAGAGAATGGGATGCAAAAGATTTTGCGTGCCATTTCTTGTTGCGTTGCGCCTGCAGAAACGTCAGATGAAACCGCTTCTTAAATTATTATCGTGGCTATTGCTTTTGCCCATTTGGTTTTATCGTCTATGCATCTCGCCGATGCTTCCGGCATCGTGTCGTTTCACCCCCACTTGTAGCGAGTATGCCATAGAGGCGATACGCAAGCATGGGCCGTTTCGCGGACTGTGGCTTGCCGTGAAACGCATCTGTCGCTGTCATCCTTGGGGAGGTAGCGGTTACGACCCTGTGCCATGATTATCTTGGATTGTCATAGTCATAATCTCGACAGCCGCAATGCCATCATTAGCGTTGAGGCGCAGAGGTTTGAGCCAATTTTGGGGCATATTTATGCTGTGGGAGTACATCCGTGGCATGCCGATGAGATGTGTTCTTACGAGAGATTGCTTGTCGTGGCAAGCCATAAGCAAGTGGTGGCATTGGGTGAGGCAGGGCTTGACAGGCTGTGTAAGGTGGATTTTCAGCTTCAGTTGGAGATATTTCGCAGACAGGTAGAACTATCGGAGCGCATCGGTAAGCCAATGATTATTCATTGTGTGCATGCTCTTGATGTCTTGCTTATGGTGAGAAAACAATTGCGAGTACAGCAACCGTGGGTGTGGCATGGTTTCAGAGGTGGCGTAAAGCAGTTGAGGCAGCTGATAAATTGCGGTATCTTTCCTTCCTTCGGCGAGCATTTTTCGGCGGAGTCGGTCAGGGAGTTGCCATTGGAAAAACTGCTTATCGAAACCGACTGCTCCTCATTGTCTATTCAGGAAATTGCGGAGAAAGTGGCTGCCGTAAGAAATATTGAGCCACAACTTTTTGCGGAAGTTGTGGCTGATAATATAAAAAATCTATTTCGCTTATAAGCGTATGTAGGTGGTGTAGTGGTAGAACGACGGCGTTTCGGAGAAGTCCATATATCGTCCGTCAGTGCGGAAATAGCACATCACGCTGCCCCACGAGGGGTCGTAGTAGGTGATATACAATCGTCCACCGGTGCGTTCTTCCCAGTAAAAATCCTCGTCGTAGGCATAGCCGTAACGGTCGTAATAGGTGTAGTATCCGGTGCCGTCGCTATAAAACGTGTAGTAGTCGCAATCCCATTCGTCGACATATCTGCCGTCAATCTCCACGAGTTGCCATCGTCCGGGGATGTCGCTAAACCAGCTGTCTTCGTCTTCACAACCACTAAGTGAGAGGGCGACAACGACCATTGTCATACACATTATTACCTTGCAGAATTTATTCTTCATTATGATTGACATTTTGTTATACTTACAAATGTAAAGAAAAATCGGAATAAGACCTATTTTTTAAATGTAAAAAATTTGTTGAGCATAAAGTTGGAAGCCCCAAAAGGAAACATTCCGATGAAATTGGCGAGATTATAGTCGAGGGAGGCTGTCGTCACCAATGCCCAAACAGTGGCGAGTTGCACAAGGTAGGCGATGCCGTAAGCCGCTCCAAACAATAGAAATTGCTTTGCGGCATTCCCCTCTTGTGAACAAAACACCCAGCGACGATTCCAATAGAAATTATTGATAAATGCCACGATATAAGCTATCACGTTTGAAACCAAGTAGTTGAGGTTTGCCACATCGTTGAGCATCCATGCCACAGCCATAATAATTAAGAAATTGGCAGTGCCAACGATAGCAAAGCGTAAGATTTCGGTGCGTGTTTTTGCCATATCGTCAATGCTTTAAAGGGGGTTGAGCTTTCAGGCGTTTAATTTGCACGAAAAACATCCAAATAGCCACTATGGTGGCGAGTGTGTCCGACATAGGCATGCTCCACCACACGCCATCTAATCCAATGCATAGTGGTAATAACGCCAATCCCGGCAAAAGAAACAACAGTTGACGGGAAAGCGACAGGAAGATTGCGATTGAGGTTTTGCCTATAGATTGAAAAAACTGGCAAATCACAATTTGTGCCCCAACAAAGGGAAATGCCAGCATGCTCACACGTAGCGCTCCGGCGGTGCGGTTGATGAGGGTGGTATCGTCGGCAAACAGTCCCGCCATTTTCTCGGGGAAGAAAAACGCAAGGAGGAAGCCGATTGTTGTAGCCACCATTCCTGCCATCACCCCCAGATGGAGTGAGCGTTTCACGCGGTCGATAAGACCGGCACCGTAGTTATATCCGGTGATGGGTTGCATCCCTTGTGCTAATCCCATCACAATCATTACAAACACCATCTGCACGCGGTTGATAATGCCGAAAGCGCCCACGGAGTAGTCGTCACCGTGACTGAGCAGTTGATGGTTGATGAAAATCACTATACAGCAAGCGCACACATTCATAGCAAACGGCGACATACCGATGCCGAAGATTTGTCGCACTATGCGACTGCGTAGTTTCAGATAGCGACGGTGTAGACGTATGTAAGTGTTTCGGTTTGTGAAATGATGGAGCACCCATATTAAAGCCAAAAACTGGGAGATTGTTGTCGCCCATGCCGCACCGCGGATACCCCAATCAAACACAAAGATAAATAGTGGAGCTAATGCAATATTGCATCCCACGGAAAGCACCGACGAGAGCATCGCCTTCTTAGGATAACCTGTGGCACGCATAATGTTGTTAAGCCCTATCATCATATAGGCAATGGGGTTGCCTATAAGGATAATTTCCATAAAATCGCGAGCGTAGGGTAGGGTCACATCGCTCGCTCCGAAAAATCGCAGTATAGGGTCAAGATAAAGGAGGGTGACGGTGCTGAAAATCACGGAGTTGATGATGCAAAGCACGGTGACGTTGCCCAATATCTGTTCGGCACCTTCCTTGTCATGTTGCCCCAAGCGTATCGATGAGATGGTAGCGCCACCCACGCCTACAAGAGTACAAAAGGCTATCAAGAGATTCATCATCGGAAATGTGATGGCAAGACCGGAAATTGCCATTGCTCCTACGCCGTGACCGATAAATATGCTGTCTATGATATTGTATAGTGAGGTGAGTGTCATCGCAATAATCGCAGGCAGCGAGTATTGGATAAGTAGCTTTCCCACAGGGACTTTACCTAAAATATGAGGGTCGTTGGAATTCATCTTTGATGTTTTGCGACTGCAAAATTATACATTTTCCACGATTCCGACAAGTAATGAATATTAAAACAAAATAACAAGGCTGCGTAATGATTTTTCATGTAGGTTCTGACAATGGTTGTGTAATTACAAAAATGCTTGAAGAAACACTCTTTCGGAGCTGTGTAGAGGCGCAGAGTCCTCCGCGTTTGATTTTTATCGTCGATTTCATTCGCATTAATTTGCGAAAAATACCCACAAACGAAAAAACGGCAGAACAAGTCTGCCGTTCATGAAAAAAATTAACTCTATAAAAACTTACTTAATTATTATCTTTTTTGTGTAGGTTAATCCGTTGGAAACGATTTGAGCCATATACACTCCTCGAGGTTGGTTGAAAGTCACGATGTGAGTGTTGACAGCTTGAGCAATCTTAGCACCTGAAAGATTAAACACCTCGATTAAATCTACCGGCTCACTGACGATAATCTTGCCGTTGACATATTTTGCATTGATAGAGCAATCCGACAAAGCAATAGAAGTGGAATAGTCGGCATCAAAAAGACGATAGGCGGCAAGTCCGTTGCCGGGCACGTAGAAGAAGATGTCGCAATAGTAGTTTTTGTCTTCTTCGTGGAGCTGATAGTCGACGAGCGCGTCACAGGAGTTGTTGTTGACACAACCCAAGCCGGCATAAGGCATTTCCCACAGCTCGTCGAGTTGAGAGAATGCAGTTGTTGAGCCGGTGGTTGAAATCTTAAACGAATAAGTGATGCTATAATCGTTTTCAGGATACACCATGTAGTTTTTCTCCGCCAAGGAGAACGCAGCAAAACCATTGGTGGCGAGACACCCGGGCACGAGCGACTCACACGAAGCGAAGCTGTCGCTTGTTGCACCCATGCGGAGAGGAGCAATATTGCTACCATTGACATAGAAGTCAGTAGCCGACTTGGCAAACACGCGCGGGGCGATGCCGAAAGTAGCTCCGGAAGGATAAACGTCAGATGCCGACACCACTGTTTCATTGGTCATAGAGCCATTGACGAAAGTCCATTTAATCACGTCGGTGGTTTGTGCCACAGCGGCAAAGAGGGTGAAATTACCGGTTGCAAGGTCGCCGGTCACCGAGCAGTGGTCCACGCGTCCTGAGGAGAGTTTTGAGGAAGTCACCGAGGCGCGCGATGTCACATTCCCGGTGGTTTTATCCACTTCAAATAGCGACAGCGGAGTAGTAGCGATGTTGAGAGTGAGGTTGCTCACGGCAATATTGCCGTTGCTGTCTTTCATCACGTCGTTGCACGGATAGAATGAACTTTGCACTGAAGAGGGTAAGGAGAGAGTGCCGATTTTTGCGCCGGTTGCGGCGTCATACTTCAATAGCGAGCAGTTGGCATCCGAACTATTTGCATCGCGAGCGGAGATATAAATCACATCGTCAACCACGCAGAAGCTACGATTAAACGAGCCGCTCTGCTCAAATGAAATGTTCCCATTATCCACCGAACGTATCCATAGGTTTTTCAGCTCTACACCGTTGATTGATGAATAGGTATGACCCTCGGTGATTTGTGAGTATCCGGGCTCAATAGGAGTGTCGCCACCACCTTCATCGCCACCACCTTCATCGCCGCTACCGTTGCTGTAGCATGGCTCATACTCGTTGCTGTAGCGGTCGAGGATGCTCACGGCATAATAGTAGCCGGAGGTGTAGCCCGAAGGTATGGTGTAGGAGTTGGTATAGGTGATGCCGAGGAGATAGTCGCTTTTCACTCCTCCGGCAGTGCTCGCAGCATCACTGTGGGAGAGCGACGATGGGATGGCATACACGGCATAGCGCATACCACTCACTGCAGTCCACGACAATTGTGATGATGATACTGTCAAGCCACTCACTTTACCTTGAGAGGTGGCTGACTTCCAAGTGATAGCCGGGATGATGGCTTTCTTCTGATATTTGTTGGCGAGGAGCCATTCTCCTAAGCCCGATACTTTCTTGCCGGAGATGAAGGCGAGAGAGAAGAAAACTTCACCGGGCGCATCGTTGAGCGTATAGTCGCGTGAGGATTGGAGTTGTAATCCCACTTCTTCCCAGCTTGATTTGCTGTTGTCGTTGACGAGTGAGGAGATGCTGTGGCTGGCAAAATGATGGCGTCCGAATTGGCTTGCCACCTTGCTCCACCAGTTTGTCAATCCATCAAACGGATATTTAGAATTGGTAGTTTTCCAATAGATTTGAGGCGAAATGTAGTCGATGGTGCCTTGCTCTATCCATTCCACAGGGTCGGAATAGATGCCGTCATATTGCCAGTCGCTACCATAGGTGCAACGTTCCACACCGTGGCTTGCCGCCACACTGCTGCTGGTGCAAGCGATGCCGGCGGGAGAGATGCCGAAGCGCACCCAAGGCTTCGACGAAGCGGCGATACCATCATAGACAGCCTTTACCATACGGTTGACGTTATCACGTCGCCAATCGCCGAAATCCAAAGAAGTGCCGGAGTTTTGCCAATCACTGTAATCGCCGGCACTATTTGTTTCGGGGATTCCGTTGGGATAGAAGTAGTCGTCAAAGACTATACCGTCGACGTCGTAGTTGTTTACGATTTCAAGACACACGTTGCAAATGCGGTCGATTGACCCTTGCTTGCCGGGATTAAGGATTGTTGTGGTTGTAGTGCCATTTGTATAGGATAGCAGTAAACCTGCCGATGATAGTGCTTTGTCTTGCGAGGTGTTCCAATTGGAGCCGGTAGAATAGCGGTAGGGATTTATCCATGCGTGACATTCCATGCCTCGCTTATGGCATTCTTCCACTACGAATGCTAAGGGGTCCCATGCCGGTGCGGAGCCGCGAGTGCCGGTGAGGTATGACGACCACGGCTCGTAGCTTGATTTGTACATTGCATCACACATTGAGCGCACTTGAAAGAATACGCAATTGAAATTGTCTGCTTGTAATTGGTCGAGATAGCCTGTCATTTCTTCCTTCTGTGTTGTAGCCACCTTCGAAGTTGTGCCTGTTGTGGAAGGCCAGTCGTTACCCCATACGGTGGTGAGCCACACCGCACGCATCTCGCGCTTGGTGTAGGAGTCTGCCGATAGCATTTGCGGCATGCTAATCAGTGCCAATAGAGTCGACAAGACTAATCTTCTCATTGTCTTTCCCATAAATAATGATGTTAGGTGATTATTAAATAATTTTTTATATTTCTGACAAAGTTTTAAGCTCAACCGCAAACTTACGCATTTTTTTTAATTTACAACAACAAAAAAGTACAAAAATCATTATATTTGTGATAAATAAAAATTATTATGATACCCAAGAAGATACATCTCTGCTGGTTTAGCAACGACCCATATCCTGTAGAAATCAAAGTGTGTTTAGACACATGGAAGCGCATTTTGCCCGACTATGAGGTACGTCTGTGGCGCTACGACGATGCTCACAGTCTCGGCATCCGCTTTATCGACGAAGCGTTGGAGCGGCGCAAGTGGGCGTTTGCCGCCGATGTAGTCAGGTTTTATGCAGTTTATACTGAGGGTGGGGTATATATGGACAGCGATATATTTTTGTTTAAACGCTTTGACGAATATATACCTCAAGAGGGCTTTGTCACCTTCAATGAAAAAGACAAAGAAGAACGCGAGGAGTTTGGACTTCAAGCTGCGTTTTTCATCGGCTCGAAGGGCAACTCCTTCTGTAGAGAAGTGCTTGACTATTACAAGTCGCGGCCGTTTGTCAACGCTGATGGCAGCCTCAACGACACCATTTCGCCGTTTGTAATGACTGAAGTTGCCAAGCGACACGGCTTTGTGTGCCGCGACGAGCGTCAAGACCTTGACTGTCTCACCACCTATCCCACGCGCCTCCTTATGCCTCGCAAGCGTTTTGTTCGCAGCGCCGACACCTTCGCTATGCACCGCGTTTATGGTTCATGGCGAAAGCGCAAATTTTCACGTCGCATAGAGCTTACCGTCACTCATTGGATAAATGTGGTGCGTTACGCTTTGTTGCGCCGTTAGCGCTTGAGTGGAGCAACCGGCAAGTTGTGCGACTGAAACCAATAAGTGCGACGGCGAGTGATTTCGTCAAACAGTTTGTCTTTTTTGTAACCGCTGAGTTTTATTGTTCTGCCATCACTTAGCACGATAGAAAACAGAGCAAGCATTCCCTTTTTCAGCTCTACAACTTCATTATAGGAGAAAAATTGGCGACGATATCCGCTTTTGCTGAAATTGGCTGTCATAATGCTTGTTGCAATATTGGGGATAATAGCCACATAGTCGTCAAAGAGATACATATTTCCGTTGGTGCTGTTTAGTGGACCACTAAAGATGCTCACCATTTTCTTTTCCGGCTCAAACACGTTGGTGAATGGCACATTTTCGAGGAGTGCTCTGATTTCCGGGATTTGTTGGGCAGAAACATAAAATTCCCCTGTTTCTTCCTTGATTGAGGAATCGGCATGCAAACCGTAGTTGGCAAGTTGAGTTTTGGTCATCGGTCCTACGTCTTTGCCATTGTCTTTGATGTAATAAAGCATAGAAAAATAATTTTGAGTTTAAAGATAGAAGACAAAACGCTTAATAATACATTAAGCGGCTTGTCCTCAAAATATCTGAAAAAAATTGCGACCTATTTCACTTCCCACGTTTCACCGGCGAGCACCATCTCACGAAGCGTGCTGTAAGGTTTAGCGGCCGACACTTTCTGTGTTTGTTTATCCACTTCTTCTTCATATGAAGGAGCGTCAACATCTCGAATCACACCGATAGCCAACGGCAACGATTTGCCATCCATCATTGCTAATTGCTGGTGGAGGAAATTGCTTTGGCTATGAGCATCGTGGGTGAGCACATCGTCGATAGTATAACCGTCTTGTCCCACAACAACGGCTTTCAGTCCGAACCCGTCTTGCACAAGACCCTTCTCGTTGTCCTTGCCGAAAAGCATCTTTTCACCATGGCGCAAATGGATAGTGTGGTCGGCACGCAGCTCTTTGTCGCTCACAAAGCTATAGATGCCGTGATTGAAAATTACGCAGTTTTGCAACATTTCCACTACCGATGCTCCCTTGTGGCGAGCAGCAGCAACAAGCACTTCTTGCGATGTCTTAAGCTCTACATCGAGGCTGCGAGCAAAGAAAGTGCCACGAGCACCAAACACCAATTCTGCCGGGATAAACGGGTCTTCGGTGGTGCCATAAGGCGACGATTTCGACACGAAGCCACGCTCCGAGGTGGGTGAATACTGCCCCTTGGTCAAGCCATAGATGCGGTTGTTGAGGAGCACCATATTGAGGTTAACGTTGCGGCGTACGGCATGGATGAAGTGGTTGCCACCGATAGCAAGACCGTCGCCGTCGCCCGAAATCTGCCACACCGTCATGTCGGGGCGTGCCACCTTGAAGCCTGTGGCAATGGCTGCTGCACGACCATGGATAGTGTGAAAGCCGTAGGTGTTCATATAGTAAGGCAAACGAGAGCTACAGCCGATGCCGGAGATTACAGCGATATTTTCCGGGGCGATGCCGAGTTCTGCCATTGCTTTGTGGAGCACGTTAAGGATAGCGTGGTCGCCACAGCCGGGACACCATCTCACATATTGGTCGCTCTTATAGTCGGATGCTTGATATTTCTTTTCTTCCATAATTTCTTATCCCTCCATAATTTTTGTGATACCATCCACCAGCTCTTTCACTAAGAACGGTTGTCCTTGCACCTTGTTGATGCGATGGATATTGACATTCGGGAATTTTGCCTGCAAGAAGTCGGCAAACTGACCGAGGTTAAGCTCGGCTACCACCACGTTTTTGTAGCGAGCGAGCACTTCGCCGGTATTCTTCGGAAGCGGATTAATATAGCGGAAATGAGCCATAGCCACCTTCTTTCCGGCAGCGCGCATCTCGTCGACAGCCTCATGGATATGGCCGAATGTTCCACCCCATCCCACCACAAGGGTGTCGGCATCAGCATCGCCATAGGGGTCAATATCAGGGATGTCGAGAGCCACACGGTCTACTTTCTCTTGTCGGAGAAGAACCATCTTTTCGTGATTTACGGGGTCGTTTGAGATAGCGCCACTGACAGCATCTTTTTCCAAGCCTCCCAGACGATGGGTCAAGCCCGAGGTGCCGGGGATAGCCCAGTAGCGTGCTTTGGTGGCATCGTCACGATTATAGGGATGCCAATCGGCTTTCATCTCTTCGGGCACGAAGCGCGGACGGATTTCAGGATATTCGTCGCTGTCGGGTAAGCGGAATGCCGACGAGCCGTTGCCAATAAAGGCATCGGAGAGTAGGATTACCGGAGTCATATGTTCGATAGCGATGCGTGCAGCTTCAAATGCCATATGGAAGCAGTCCACGGGTGAGGCTGCCGACAACACTACCAGCGGACATTCGCCGTTGCGCCCGTAAAGAGCCTGGCGAAGGTCGGTCTGCTCGGTTTTTGTGGGCAGACCCGTCGATGGTCCACCGCGTTGCACGTCGATAATCACCAAAGGCAATTCTGCCATTACCGCCAAGCCGATGCCCTCGCTCTTGAGCGCCAAACCCGGACCTGAGGTGGTGGTCACCGCAAGGTCGCCGGCAAAGGCGGCGCCGATGGCAGAGCACACGCCGGCAATCTCATCTTCCATCTGACAAGCTTTTACACCGAGGTCTTTACGCTTGGCAAGCTCGTGGAGAATGTCGGTGGCGGGAGTGATGGGATAGCTACCCAAAAACAGCGGACGTCCCGACTTCTCGGAAGCATAAATCAAGCCCCATGCGGTGGCAGTGTTACCATTAACATCGGTGTAGATGCCCGGACGGGCTTCGCTCGACTCGATGCGATAGGTCGACACCGATGCGTGTATGTTGTTGCCATAGTCGTAGCCGGCTTGTAGCACTTTAGAGTTGGCTTCAAACACGGCAGGCTTTTTGGCAAATTTGTTTTTCAATAGATGGATGGCGGCATCAAGAGGTCGGTCGAAAAGCCAGCACACCAAACCCAAAGCAAAGATGTTGCGACAACGGAGCATCGACTTCAAGTCGAGACCCGACTCGGCAAGTGCGTCTTTAACCATCGAAGTGACAGGCACTTCCACTACTTGTGCTTTGAGGCCTATTTCAGTGTAAGGGTCGAGGGTGGTGTAGAGAGCTTTCTTGAGGTCCGACTCTTTAAAAGAGTCAATATCGACAATAGCCACACCGCCTTTCTTCAAAAAACAAGCGTGGCGCTTGAGAGCTGCCGGATTCATTGCCACCAGCACATCTGCCAAGTCACCGGGAGTGTGCACCCCCTTGCCTATATGTACTTGGAAACCCGAAACGCCGCTCAGCGAGCCTTGCGGAGCGCGTATTTCCGCAGGATAGTCGGGGAAGGTGGAGATTTGGTCGCCCACGCCTGCCGACACGTTTGAGAAAATGTTGCCGGCAAGTTGCATACCATCGCCGGAGTCGCCCGAAAAGCGAACCACAACATTCTCAAGAGTTTTTACATTAGTCTTTTCCAACATTTTTTTCTTAGTTATGCTTCAGCCAAATAGGTCTGAATGTTTTAATAGTGCAAATATAATGATAATTTATACATTTAGTGCAAAGAAATATCGGATTATTTTAAGAACTTAGTATTTACTTTCATTTTTACATAAAAATGGCTGTATATGCATAAAATTGCCATTAATTTTGGCTATTATACTAATTCTTGCTTCAAGAAACAAAGTACATGCTGCAAATAATAAAGCACAGTAGGCGATTTCTGCTTGTTCAGCTAATCTGAATGTCTACCGTGCTATAAGTAAATTTGGTTAAATGGTCAGGAGTCAGCCCTTTTGTCGGTGACAATGATGCCGACATCACCCTGTTTGCTCGTTGCTTTAAATGATGAGCATGGCGTCGCCATACACACCGAAGCGATATTTCTCTTTCACCGCCACCTCGTAGGCGTTCATCACCTTCTCATAGTCGCCGAAAGCAGCCACCATCATCAGCATGGTGGAGTAGGGCATATGGAAGTTGGAGATTAACGAGTTGGCCACGGTGAAGTCGTAGGGCGGGAAGATGAACTTATTGGTCCATCCACTGTATTCCTTGATATGACCGTTCATTGATACGGCTGTGGCGAGTGCTCGCAACACCGAGGTGCCTACGGCGCACACTTTGCGTTCGGCATCCTTGGTAGTATTTACGTGCTTCACCAGGTCGGCGGAAATTTCCATTTGTTCGGAGTCCATGCGATGCTTGGTGAGGTCTTCCACATCAATTTCACGGAAGTTACCAAGGCCGAAGTGGAGAGTTAGGAAGTCGTAGTCGATGCCCTTTATTTCCATTCGTTTCAGCACTTCGCGGCTGAAGTGAAGTCCGGCAGCCGGAGCCACTACCGCTCCTTCGTTTTTAGCATATATGCATTGAAACCGCTCGGCATCGTCTTCGTTAGGTTCGCGGTCGATGTAGAGAGGGAGCGGAGTCTGTCCGAGGTTGTAGAGAGCCTCTTTAAATTCATCGTGAGAGCCGTCGTAGAGGAAGCGGAGAGTGCGACCGCGGGAGGTGGTGTTGTCGATTACTTCAGCCACCATCGACTCGTCTTCACCGAAATAGAGTTTGTTGCCGATGCGGATTTTTCGTGCCGGCTCTACGAGCACGTCCCATAGCTTATGCTCTTCGTTGAGTTCGCGGAGCAAGAACACCTCGATGCGTGCGTTGGTCTTTTCCTTGTTGCCGTAAAGGCGAGCGGGAAACACCTTGGTGTCGTTCATAATCATTAAGTCGCCCTCATCAAAATAGTCAATGACATCTTTGAAAAGGCGGTGCTCTATTTCACCGGTTTTACGGTTGAGCACCAACAATCGCGATTCGTCGCGTTCGTTTGCCGGTTGTTGCGCAATAAGTTCGTTCGGCAATTTAAATTTAAATTGAGACAGCTTCATTATTCTCGTTTTTTCCTTTATTTGTCGTAAGATTAACTAACTCTTCGGGTATTTCAATTTCTTCGTTGTGCAGACGATGGATGAGTTCGTCTACTTGTTCACATTGCTCCACTGAGATGTCGCCCACACGAGTGCGCCGTAAAGCAGTGAGGTGAGCGCCGCTATCAAGCGCCTCGCCGATGTCGCGAGCGAGAGCGCGGATATATGTGCCTTTGCTACACACCACCCTCACCACTATTTCCGGCAGGTTGAAATCGAGCAGCTCAATCTCGTCGATTACGAGCGTTTTGGCTTTCAGCTCCACTTCTTTACCTTTTCGTGCCATCTTGTATGCGCGTTTTCCGTCGACCTTGCAAGCTGAGAAAGCCGGTGGTACCTGCTCGATGCGTCCGTGAAATTTTGAGAGTGTCGAAGTCACCATCTCTCGGGTGATGTGTTGCCAAGGATATTCGCCGTCGATTTGCGTTTCGAGGTCGTAGCTTGGTGTTGTAGCTCCCAATCGGATGGTGGCAACATATTCTTTCACATGTGCTTGCAGCTCTTCGATGCGTTTGGTGGCGCGACCGGTGACTACCGTAATCACTCCCGTTGCCAAGGGGTCGAGCGTTCCGGCGTGCCCCACTTTGATTTTTTTCAGCTTTGTGCGTCTGCTCAGCTCTCCGCGCACACGCTTCACTACGTCAAACGACGTCCATTTCAGCGGTTTGTCGACATAAAACACTTCGCCTTCAATCGGATGTAGCATTATCCCACCATGTTAAGTTGGATGCCGCAAAGCATCAAAATCAGAATCACGCTTCCCACGATGATGCGATACCACCCGAACATTTTGAATCCGTATTTTGTCACATAGGCGATAAAAAACTTTATTGCCGCAATAGCCACAATAAAAGCCACTATGCTACCCACGATGAGCATAGTTAAGTTGTTGCCTTCCATGAGGATATTTCCATCTCCGTGAGAAATCATCTTATACATTTCCAAGCAGGTGGCACCAAGCATTGTGGGCACTGCCAGGAAGAAGCTGAATTCGGCGGCGGCTTTGCGAGTGAGTCGTTGCGACATGCCGCCCACGATGGTTGCCATCGAGCGCGACACCCCGGGTATCATTGAGATGCATTGAGCCAAACCAATAATAAAAGAGCGCTTCAGGGTGAGAGGAGTGTCTTCGTTGCCACGATTGAAGATGCGGTCGCAGAAGAGCATAAATATGCCACCGAGGATGAGCGTAACAGCCACAAGAGTGACGTTGCCGAGATTCGACTCAATGAAGTCGTTGAATGCCAAGCCGAGCACCACAGCGGGAAGCACGCCGACAATCAAGCGCAGATAAAAGCGCCAAATGGCTTGCCACCAGGTGTAGCCTTTGGTCTTCATTGTTTCAGGATAGAAAAATTTTTTCCAATACAGGCACACTACGGAGAGGATGGCACCAAACTGTATGATTACGGTGAATGCTTTTACAAATTCGGTGGATTCCATCCCAAGCACTCCCTCGGTGATAATCATGTGTCCGGTAGACGATACCGGAAGAAATTCTGTCAAACCTTCAACAATCGCAATGATTATTGCTTGTAAATAATCCATTTAAAGTGTTTTTGAGTGTTATGAATAATCCTTATTTATGCTTGCGGTAGAGAATGGCAAAAAACATCATCACAAAGCCGATAAACGAGATGCTCGGACCTACGGCAATGCGCATAGTGCTGAAGATATCGGGGTTAAACTTTTCTTCCGTAGTGGGGTCGCCACCCATAAGAATAAATCCCAAGATGATTAAACCCACGGAGCAACCCATAAGGATAAAATTGATTTTTTCCAAAGGGCGGAAAGAGCTCTCTTTCTTAGTGTCGTTGTTTTCTGTCATATTGATGTGAAAATGAAATTTATCGTTTAAACAAATCGTCGTAGTCGAGGCGGATGTATTTGTCGGCGGCAAAAAATGCCGAAATGCCACAGATGAGAGCTCCGGCAACTAATAGTCCGCAAAAAACAATAATTATTTCAGAGGTGAGAAACATACTTCCCAGCCCGATTTCAAAGCTGTTAGCCGCATAATATAACCCCATCAGTGCGCCACAAGCCACCATTCCGGCAATCACGCCGTTAATGAGGTTTTGCACCACAAATGGTTTGCGGATAAAACCCGGCTTTGCTCCCACAAGCTTCATTGTGTGGATAAGGAAGCGGCGAGAGTAGACGGTGAGCCTTACGGTGTTGTTGATAAGCACAAACGAGATGAGCACCAGCAACGCCGCTACGGCGAGCAGCACCATTGAAATATTGGTGATGTTTTCGTTGGCGGCATTTACTTCTGCCTCATACATCACTATTTCTTCAATCATGGGCATCTGTTGCAGTTGTGCCTGAATGGCTTTCATTTTTGCTACCGAGGCATATTCTGATTTTACATTCACTTGATATTCAGCGCTCAAAGGGTTTACGCCGAATGTTTCCACAAGGTCTTCGCCGGTGTCGTTTTTCCATTGTTGTAAAGCGGCATCTTTTGATATATACTCCACTTTTGCTACATAGGGCGCTTTCTTAAATAGCGCATTTAGCTGAGCCTCATCGTCGGCTGAGGCATCACCTTTCAAGACGATGCTAAATCCGATGTTCTCCTTAAGGTTGTTTCCAAGCTTTTGTGCCGTGAGCATCAAGAAAGCCACTACACCTACCAGTACCAATACCAAAGCCACACTCACCGTGGCAGTGATATTGCTTTGAAAATACGAAACCTTTGACTTCTTTTCTTTTGTCATTATTTTAGCAAATTGGTTTGCAAAGATACAATCTTACACCCCCCTTTGTCAAGAGTTTACGTTTTTTTCACGATTTTTTTATTTGAACCCTAAAGCCTAACGTAGCTTGTTGTGCGAGAAGTGGCGAGCAGTGATGGCAAAATAAGCTACCATTCCCAGTACGCACAATGCCGTGCATAGCCAGTAGACGGTGTGATAGCTCCATTGTCGAGCTATATATCCGGCGGAGAAGATACCGATGCCGGCGCCCACATCCCATGCGGTGAGATAGGAGGAGTTGGCTGTGCCTCGACGTGAGTTTGGTGCAAGGTTGATAAACATCGACTGATAGGATGGACACATTGTGCCGTAGCCGATGCCGATAATAAATGCGGAGATGTAGTAGGCAATAATCGAGTTGATGCTCACAAACATCAGGAACCCGATGGTGATTAACAACATCCCAAGTTTTACATTTCTCACAATATATCCTTTTCTCACCCATGAGTTGGTGAGGATGCGCGAAATAATCAGTCCGGCACTCAGCACCAAAAAGTAGATTCCGGCAGCCGAATATAAGCCCAATTCTTGTTTGCTGTAGATAGCTACATAGGTGAGCAAAGTGGCGCTGGCAAAAGAAAACGTGGTGAGAGTGATGCCCTCAGGAATACTTTTCAGGAGATAGAAACGGTCGAGCGACAGAGGTTCTTTAGCAATGTTTATCTCACGATGACTGTTTTTCACTAACCCCACTAAAATGCATCCTGCCAAAGCTGATGCGATGGGAAGGATAAAGACATAGGTGATGCTTGGAAAGACGCGATAGGCAAACAGTGCCACCGACGGACCTATAGCCATTGCGAGGTTGTTGCTGATGCCGTAGTAGCCGATGCCCTCGCTGCGACGGCACGACGGCAGCACGTCGATGGCTACGGTGCTGTTGGCTACGGAGGTGGCTCCGAAAGCCAATCCTTGCAAGGCTCGCACGATGGCAAACATAGTGACTGTTCCGGCTATTATATATCCCACATTGAAGAGCATAAAGGCAAGGAAGCACATCACCAACACTGTCTTTCGCGGAAAACGGTCAACGATATAGCCGCTGAAGGGACGTATTATGAGGGCGGTGATTACGAAGCTGCTCATCACGTCACCTATCACATCTTTGTCAGCGTGGAGCTGTTCAGACAGGTAGATGGGCAAGATGGGCATCAAGCAGTTGAGCGAGAAAAAAAGCAAGAAATTGGCTAACATCACCAACACATAGTTTCTGTTCCATAGTCGGGTGCTACCCTCGGCTGTGGAATAGGGGTCGTAGTCGGGTGTGTTGATAAGTTGCTCGTTCATTGCGTGGCTTTCCTATTCGGCTTCGTGACCGATAAGAGTGGCGGAAGAGGCACTGTCGATAGTTACTTTTACGAGTTCTCCAACATGGTGATTGCCTCGTGGGAATACCACCACCTTATTTTGCTCGGTGCGTCCGAAAAGCTGTTCGCGCGAGCGCTTCGAATAGCCTTCCACCAACACCTCATATGTGTTGCCTATGTCACGGCGATAGCTTTCTCCCGACAGTTCGTTTTGTAGGGCAATCATACGGTTGAGGCGGTCGATTTTCACCTCTTCGCTGATATTGTCCGGGAGAAATCGAGAGGCATAGGTGCCGGGACGTTCGGAATATTTAAACATAAAAGCGGAGTCAAACACCACCTCGCGCATAAGCGATAGGGTGGCTTCAAAATCTTCTTCCGTTTCGTCGTGAAATCCGGTAAACATATCAGTGGTGATGCCACAGTCGGGCATCGCACGGCGTATGGCGGCGATTCGGTCGAGATACCATTCGCGGGTGTATTTCCTGTTCATTGCCTTGAGCACCTTATTGCTTCCCGATTGCACCGGTAGGTGGATGTGTCGGCACACGTTGGGCACTGTAGCTATCACGTTGATGATTTCGTCGCTCATATCCTTGGGGTGAGAGGTGGTGAAGCGTATGCGCATCTCCGGAGCCGCTTCAGCCACTATGCGCAGCAAATCGGCAAAACCGGTGATGTTGCCCTCTTCGTCAACGTGATGATACGAATTGACATTTTGTCCCAAGAGGGTCACTTCTTTAAATCCTCGATTGCGCATATCAGCAAGTTCGTTGAGGATGCTACGCGGCTCGCGACTGCGTTCGCGACCGCGGGTATAGGGCACGATGCAATAGGAGCAGAAGTTGTTGCATCCTCGCATGATGCTGATAAAACCGCTGATGCGACTATGTCCGATGCGTTGAGGGATGACATCGCGATATGTTTCGGTGGTGGACAGCTCTACGTTGATTGCTTTTTCGCCCACTTCGGCGGCAGCCACCAGCTCCGGCAGCGATAAATAAGCATCTGGACCGGCAACGATATCCACGCCGTGGTAAGCAATTAATTCGTCTTTCACCCTTTCTGCCATACACCCTAATACGCCAAGCACCAACTTGCGGTCTTTGCTCTTTTTGCGAAGCGATGCAAAGTAGTCGAGACGTGAAAATATTTTTTGCTCGGCATTGTCGCGAATGGAGCAAGTGTTGAGAAACACGGCATCTGCTTCTTCGAGATTATCCGTAGGCTCATAGCCTGCCACTCTCATCACAGATGCCACCACTTCGCTGTCAGCTACATTCATTTGACAGCCGTATGTTTCAATATACAGTTTTTTTTCTTCGCTCATAATATCTTTGTTGGGAGGGCAAAGTTAGTGAAAAAAATCCTAAAAATGGCTCGAGCCGTCGAAACAGTGGGTGCACACCTTCTCTTTTGGCAGCCCGATGGCTTCTATAAGGGTTTCGATAGTGTTGAATTGCAACGATGTCAAGCCGAATCGGCGACGTATCTCTTCCACCATACGGCAGTAGCATGGCGACCCGGTGGTGGCATATTCTTTGAGGTTTTTATCAGGGTCGCCTTCAAAATCGTTGATGATGCGGCGAGTGATAAGTTCCATATCCGACTTGGAGGCGGTGAAGCCGATAAACGGGCACCCGTAGATGAGCGGTGGGCATGCGATGCGGATATGCACCTCTTTTGCTCCGTAGTCGAAGAGCACTTTTACATTGTCGCGCAGCTGAGTGCCTCTGACGATAGAGTCGTCGCAAAACAGCAGTCGCTTGCCTTCGAGCATGGCTCTGTTAGGTATAAGCTTCATCTTTGCCACCAGCGAGCGCATAGATTGGTCGCTGGGAGTGAAGCTGCGAGGCCAAGTGGGGGTGTATTTGGATATTGCACGATGATAGGGCACTCCTTTACCCTCGGCATAACCCAGCGCCATACCTACGCCGGAGTCGGGAATGCCACACACGCAATCCACTTCGCTCAAGTCGGCATGTCCCATTTTTTCGCCACATTTGAATCTCACCTCTTCCACATTGATGCCCTCATAGCAAGAGGTGGGGAAGCCGTAGTATACCCACAAAAACGAGCATATTTGCATCTCTTTCTCGGGTTTGCGCAGTTGAGTGACGCCATTGGCAGTGATATGGATAATTTCTCCGGGACCTACAAAGCGGTCAATTTCATAATCAAGGTTGGGGAAAGCGGTTGACTCGCTGCTCACGGCATAGGCATCTTCTTTCTTACCCACCACGATAGGAGTGCGACCCAGGCGGTCGCGAGCGGCGATGATGCCACTTTCGGTGAGGATGAGCATTGAGCAAGAGCCTTTGATGTTGTGATACACATTTTCGATGCCTTCTACAAAGTCCTTGCCCTCATTGATAAGCAAGCCCACGAGCTCGGTTTGATTGGTTTTGCCACTACTCAGCTCGGCAAAGTGACGACCGCGACTAAGCAAATCTTTTTCCAGCTCATCAATGTTGGTGATTTTTGCCACGGTGACGATAGCGAATTTGCCCAGCCGGGAGTTAAACACTATCGGCTGCGGGTCGGTATCGCTTATCACTCCGATGCCTGAATTTCCGGAAAAGCGCGGTAGCTCTTTTTCAAACTTGGTGCGGAAGTAAGTGCTTTCAAGACTGTGGATTTTGCGAACAATGCCTACTTCTTCATCATAGGTTGCCATACCGGCACGTCGAGTGCCTAAATGTGAATTATAATCCGTGCCGTAAAATAAATCGGCTTTACAGCTTTTTTTCGAGATTGTGCCAAAGAAGCCTCCCATAAAATGTAGTATATATGTTTTATTTGCAAAGGTACGGCAACTCTGTCAATGCTGAAAATTTTCGGAGATTTTTATGCATCCTTGGATGTAAAAAATGCAAAAAATATGGTCGCCCCATGTTTGTGCGGGAGTGACCATATGAGTTTGTAAGCCAAACAGGCTCGGTGATTTAGCGGGCAATCTTGATTGTTGCTACATCCTTGTCGTTATGAGCACGAAAGATTGGTTGCTTCTAAAAACAGCCCATTTTCGGCATCTACTTTAGGATTGCAAAGAAATGCTAACTATGCGAAGAAATAAAAAATTTTGTGTAAATTTGCTCGTTGAGGTTTGGCAGGATTTTGCCTTAATAGATTTGCTAACTTAATGATTTGGAAAAGATGGATAAAGAGCTTTCTGCACAACTTCTCGATAAGGCTGCAATGATTTGTGTGGCGAAGCATTGCGGGCAACGCGACAAGATGGGTTGCTCATATTTTCAGCATCCTATGCGAGTGGCGATGCGATGCGTCACCGACGAGCAAAAGATGGTGGCGCTTCTTCATGATGTCATCGAGGATTGCGATGTGACCGCCGACAATCTTCTTGCTGAGGGGTTCCCGCCGGAAGTGGTGGAAGGAGTGGTGTCGGTCACTAAAAACGACGGCGAAAGCTATGAAGATTTTGTGGCTCGTGCAAAACAAAATCCGCTTGGACGCATAGTGAAGCTCCATGACCTTGAAGATAATCTCGACGTTTTCCGTCTTGACCTTATTTCGCCGGAGATGGCGGCGCGATACAATAAATATCTTGCAGCATACAGATTTTTGAAATCAGATGAACCCCTTACTGCTGAGCATCAAACCGAGAGTTTAAAGACTTTCCGCGATTTGTATGTAATGCTTAGGGATAATGAGAATAAGAAAATCAATTTTCGCGCAAAATATACCGGAGGCTCCGACTTTATGCATAACCGATTAATTATCCGTGATAAAGACAAATTAGTCATCAACGAGTCGAGCATTTTCGCCACTCTTTGTGCCTTGGGCCGCTTGGTGGGGTTTGATAAAATTGAGTCTGCAGGAGTAGTCGTTAGAAAGGAACGAGAATGTTATAAGCTTATACGTAGTGATGACAAATCGCATTGTTACACTTGCGATGTCCCGGGACGATGGGTGTTGTCCAACGCTCCGGTGCCTTCAGTGGCTCTTGCACTTAACGAGCTATTCGATAAAATAAATGAGAGATATATCGCATCAATCGTGGATAGGTAATTTTATCATTCGAGGTCGCCGAAGCATTGCTTGAGGGCGGTGCGGATGATTTCGGCATCGTGGTTTTCTCGCTTGAGAGTGGAGAAGATAGCTTTAATGTATTCGTCTTTCGACTTAAAACCGCAAAGTGGAGCCACCATAGTGTCTACAAGCATCAATTTTTGATTATACACTTTCAGCACACCACGATAGTCGCCCTCTTGATAGTAGCGATTGAAGGTGCGACAATGCTCTTCATAGATGGCTCGTGGATTTAGCTCTTCGGAGAGATTGTCGAGATGCTCTTCGAGGGCTGAAATGTTTTTGAAACGACGGTCAATCACCACTTCCACTGAGCGTTTCACGAAGTGTCGAGTGTGGAGTAGCGCTTGACTTTTTAGCTCTTGTTTAAACATTTTCATCAGGTTGGCTTTGACTTTCATAAACACCTGGATGTCGTTTTTCCCTTTTAGTCGAGCGATAGTGCGCACCACCGGCTCGAGCATAAACAGATTTTCAATTTCAGCTACGTCGGGCACGAAAATTTTTTTGTTGTGGAGATATTCCACCTCCTTGTCGGTACGTCGGTCGCGGTCTACGATGCCTTTGGAATCGAGGTGGTGAAACGATTGGATGTCGTTGAAAGAGCGTACGGTCTCAATCACCTTGTCGCAGCTACCCATAGGCTTGACGGCATATTCCGGGAATAGGAGCTGATATAAGCGGAAGTCGAGGCTGTGAGTGTTGTCGCCCTCCACGAAAAGCACCGGTTTGCGAGTGCCGAGGAGGTCGATTATGAGCTGTTCGCTGAGCGTCTCGTGGGGTTTGATAATTTCGTAGTCCCATTCGTTACCATCCAAGTCGCCACCCCTCACCCATATCGTTTGATTGTCGGAGCGAGATGTAGGAAATTCGATGTCGTGAGTGAGATATACGAAAGTGCAGTCGCGACGGCTATTCTCAATGAGCGACCACAGCATCTGTGTGATGCTTCTGTGGAGAAACATTGTGGGCGAATCCACAAATATCACACTGTTTTTCGGTGCGTATAGGGCAGCCCCGATGCAGAAAAACACTGCTTTCTCTCCGTTGGAGAGATTTAGCGGAGTGAATGTTTTGGTGTCAAGTGCATTGGCAAAACGTAGCTTGCCGGCAGTGCGAGTAATGTCGTAGTTGGGAAACACTTCATTCCACATTTTCACCACTCGGTCGAGTTTGGTGAGAGGCAGGGGATTGTCGGTATTATTCGGATTGTTGAAATTGCTGATTTTATAAGCCACCATCTCTATCATTTCGTCGTTAAGAAGCAGGTAGAGAAGCATTTCAAACTCCGTGTCGGCAGAGGGCTTGACAAATTGCACTTTGCTAATCGACTCGTTGTAGCATTTGGTAATGTTTTTGGATGAGCATTCAGGCTGATTTTTTACCGGGAATAGAGCTTGGAGCGATGAGATAAAAAAAGCATTTTCGCCGGCATCAGTCATCATGCGTCGCATAAAGCGGCTCTTACCGGAGCCGTTGACCCCAACCACCGTGATTTGATGTCGCCCGTCGAGTTGGAGTGTCTCTTGCGAATGGATGCGTTTCGGTAATGTCACATTCATAGTCAGGAGTGTTATTACTATGGTTTTACCTATATTATATATACGACAAAAGAGCGCGAAAATTGTTTAATCAAATGAAAAAAAGAATTGTTTACAATGTGAAATTATGTATATAATCAATAAATAATGCAATTTTTGTGATAAAAAAGTAAGATAAATGTTTTTAGAACGGAAAAAAGAAATTAGATTTGTGGGAAGAATTAATGCTTAAATAGGATATTTAGGGGCTAAAATCATGTATGGAAAGTCCAAAAATGCCTTGTTGTGTTAAAAAGGCGTGTAAAATGGAATAAAAATAACTAACCATAAGTTAAATTTTAACTATTTTGCATGTTTGTCAGAATTGTGAGAGAGAATAAACCTAATATAAACCTAAAAAAGTAATTATGAGAAAACAGCTATTGCTTCTGTTATTTTCCCTCTTTGCGGTAGTGGGCTATGCTCGCACTGTGACGGGTGTGGTTACTTCCGCGAGTGATACCGAGCCGATAATCGGCGCGGCGATACAAGTGGAAGGCTCATCACGAGGCACTGTTACCGACTTTGACGGAAACTATTCAATCGAGGCTCAGGACAACGAGACCCTGGTGTTTAGTTACGTGGGTATGACACCTCAAAAAATCAAAGTTGGCGGTCGCGACGTGATTAATGTGGTGTTGAAAGACAACGCCCAAGTGCTTGAAGAAGTCGTGGTCACTGCAATGGGCCAGACTCAAGAAAAGAAGAAACTTAACTTTGCCGTACAGTCGCTCAACAGCGATGATGTGACTGCCGGACAAAGCAGCAACTTTGCCAACTCTCTTCAAGGAAAAGTGGCAGGTTTGCAAGTGTCGCAGGGTGGTGGCTCGCCCAACTCCTCGACACAAGTGATTATCCGTGCAATCTCGTCAATCAACCCTTCACAAAGCAACGAGCCGCTTGTGATTGTCGACGGTATGCCAATACGTGGCGGTGGCTCATCGCTGGGCGACCTCAATGCCAACGACATCGAGAATATGAGTGTGCTTAAAGGTGCTGCAGCGTCGGCGCTTTACGGACAAGAAGCTGCCAATGGTGTAATTATGATTACCACCAAGCGCGGTAAAGAGGGTAGTTTGAACGTACAAGCCAGTGGTAGCTGGGAATTTTCTAATGCAATCCACATTCCGAAAATTCAAGACCAATTTATGGCAGGCTCACAAGGTTTCTATAAAGAAAACATGACCAGTGGCGGTTGGGGTCCTTACCTCACAAGCGAAGACCGCGTGTATGACAACGTGGGCGACTTCCTCGGCACCGGATTCTTGCAAAAGTATGACGTTTCGCTTTCAGGTGGTAGCCAGAAGTTTAACGCTTATGCTTCAGCAAGCTATATGAACAACGAAGGTATGGTGCCAAAGGACTACAAAAACCGCTTGAGCATCTTCTTGAAGAGCGAATTTAAGCCGGTAGAAAACCTGTCGGTGCAAATGTCGATGAACTTTGTCAACTCCAAGAGCCGCGGCTTCGGTAGTGCGATGTCGACCATCTACAATTGGCCTATCAACAAGAATATGGGCGACTACGAGACTGCTGAGGGGCGTCCTAACTGGGATGCTTTGTATGACAATTGGGCTATCCGCAACGACTCCCAACGCATCACTTCGACTGTTTCGCCTTACTTCGGCAGATATAATGACTCCAGCGAAACCGAAGGCACTCGTATGATACTCAACGGACAAATCTCCTATGAGCCTATAAAAGACCTCGTGTTTACCGGTAAGTTGGGTTACGACAAGGGATACTCCAATTATGAGTCGTACTCTGTGCCACGCTTTGTGGACAGCGACTTCGAAGACCCTGACGGCGATGCATTGAAAAGCTACCGCTACAAATTCGGTGCTTATTCATTCCAGCCGAGCAACAGCCAACAGCTCACCGCTCAAATCGTCGGCACATATAAATATACTATTGCCGAAGACTATACCATCAACCTGCTTGCAGGTGCCGAATATAAAGAAAACAAGAGCACCTCGGCAACTATGGGCGGTCAAGAGTTTATGCTTGCCGGCGACTTCTACAGCTTTATGAACACCAACCCCGATTTGTTTACTACAAGCACAGGTACCGACTATTATATGTCGCTCTATCACACTCGCAAAAACAAATTCGGCTATTTCGGCGAACTTCGTTTCGACTATAAGGGCATGGCACAATTGTCGGTGACCGGACGTTATGATGGTTCTTCGACTTTGAAACAAGTTGACAGCACCTACTTCTATCCGTCATTCACCGGTGGTGTAATCTTCTCCGAATTGTTTAAATTGAGCAACGATTGGTTCTCTTACGGTAAGATTCGCGGTAACTGGGCGAAAGTAGGTAAAGACGCTCCTATTTATCGCTTCACCCCCAACTTCAAGTATTGGGAAGTGTTCCCCGATGGCGGTTGGGGTGCCGACCCGACAGTGGCTGTAGCAAAAGAATTGGAGCCTGAAATGACCAAGTCGTGGGAAATCGGCGCCGACTTGCGCTTCTTCGACTCGCGCACTCGCTTGGATGTGGCTTACTATTCTACAGCTGTTGACAACCAAATCGTGGGTGTACGCGTATCTCCGGCTACCGGCTCAATTCTCCAAACCCGTAACGAAGGTAACATCGAAAATAAGGGTATGGAAATTACCTTCGGACAAGACATTATCCGCACTAAAGACATCAACTGGACCGTTACCGCCAACTTCTCATACAACCGCGGTAAGGTTAAGTCGCTTCCCGACGACATCGTGGAATTGACAGGTACCCAATATGGCGATATCTTCCCGACAGCTTATCTTAACGGCTCTACCACCGGTATCTCCGGTAAGGACTATGAGCGCACTGAAGACGGTCAAATCATTTGCGACGAAAACGGTTATCCCGTAATCAGCTCG
>SFVH01000019.1 GCA_004561555.1 bacterium | reverse complement strand
GACTGTGGGTTGCCCAAGGAGCGCACCTATGTGACCGGCTCGCCGATGGCTGAAGTGCTTCACAACAATCTTGCGGATATTGAATCCAGCGATGTGCATCAGCGTCTTGGTTTGGAAAAAGGTCGCTACATCTTGCTGTCAGCCCATCGAGAGGAAAATATCGATACAGAGAAAAATTTCCGCAGTCTTTTCACTGCCATTAATAAGATGGCTGAGAAATATGATATGCCGATATTATATAGTTGTCATCCTCGTAGCCGCAATCGCTTGGCAGCAAGCGGCTTTGTGCTCGATGAGCGAGTGCTGCAACATGAGCCGTTGGGCTTCCACGACTACAATTGCTTGCAGATGAACGCTTTCGCTGTGGTGAGCGACAGTGGAACTTTGCCCGAAGAAAGCAGCTTCTTCACGAGCGTGGGACATCCTTTCCCGGCAGTGTGCATCCGCACCTCTACTGAGCGCCCCGAGGCAATCGACAAGGGCGATTTCATCATCGCCGGTATCGACGAGAAGAGCCTTCTTCAAGCTGTTGACACAGCCGTGGCTCTATGTCGCGACGGCAACCACGGCATCCCCGTCCCTGACTATGTGGATGAGAATGTAAGCACCAAGGTGGTGAAAATCATTCAGAGCTATGTGGGCATCGTCAACAAGATGGTTTGGCGAAAGGAATAACGGCAAATTACAATCACAACAACAAAGGGCGCGGCTTGGCTGCGCCTTTTTGTTTATCCTCTTACTCAAACATCAGCGAATGCCCAAGCACAGCGAAAAGTGATGCGCTCAAGAACGATATGCACCAAGGGGCAGTGGCAAAATCAGATTTGGCAAATCATAATTGAATAAAATTCATTTTGTTTTTCGCTCGGCTTGCACTAACTTTAGATAAGTTAGGCTGCGCCTCGGCAACACAAAATTGAATAAATTCATTTTGATTTTCTCTCGGCTTGCACTAACTTTGCAAAAAAAATGAGAAGGGTTGTTATGATATTGTTGATAATGGTGGCGGCAGTCGCAGGAGATGCGGCGGCACAGGGTCGCTATGCTTGGCGCGATGTGCAGTCGGTGGAGACTGCAAAGCCGGTCAACAACCCTCGCAATATGGACGGCATAGAGGTGTATAGTCGTCGTGGCGTTTTGATAGTGCGCTTGCCTGAGCGAGCACAGGTTGCGGTGATGACTATTCTGGGGCAGACCATCTCCAAGACGGTGCTGACTGCCGGGTTGCATGAGCTTCCGATAGTAGCCCACGGCATTTATATTGTAAAGATTAATGATTTTACTCTCCGTGTAGCTGTTTGACGGCTATTCCATTTCCAAGTCGTCGTATTTCTGAAACAAGAAGTCGTTGTAGGGGAAGCGTTTCTGATGTATTTCTTTAGCCATCATGTATAGACGCTCTTTTAGAGCATCAATATTGATTTTTTCGCGTGCTGAAATAAATATGCAATTGCCTGTCATCTTCGCCATCCACGTCTGTTTCAGCTCTTCAAGGGGAATGTTTTCGCGAGTGCGTGGAGTGAGGTCGTCATCGTCTTTTTTGACGTAGGTGAAGGCATCCACCTTATTAAACACCAATAGCGTTGGTTTGTCTTTAGCTTCACACACTTCTTGAAGAGTGCGGCTCACTACTTCAATTTGTTCTTCAAATTGCGGGTGAGAGATGTCCACCACATGCACGAGGATGTCGGCATCTCGCACTTCGTCGAGCGTCGACTTAAAAGAGTCGACAAGGTGGGTGGGGAGCTTGCGAATAAATCCGATGGTGTCGGTGAGGAGAAACGGCAGGTTGTCGATAATCACCTTTCTCACCGTCGTGTCGAGTGTCGCAAACAGTTTGTTTTCGGCAAACACCTCCGACTTGCTGAGTAGATTCATCAGCGTGGATTTTCCCACATTGGTATATCCCACAAGAGCTATGCGTGTGAGTTTTCCACGGTTTTTTCGTTGAATGGATTTCTGGCGGTCGATGTTTTTCAACTCGTCTTTCAGATGCGAAATTTTGTCGAGGATAATACGGCGGTCGGTTTCAATCTGAGTTTCGCCCGGACCGCGCATGCCGATACCACCACGTTGTCTCTCCAAGTGGGTCCACATACGAGTGAGTCGCGGTAATAGATATTGATATTGAGCCAACTCCACTTGAGTGCGAGCAGTTGCCGTTTGTGCACGTTTAGCAAAAATGTCCAGGATAAGCGTTGTGCGGTCGAGGATTTTAATTTTCAGCTCGTTTTCGATATTAGCCACCTGCTTCGATGTCAAGTCATCGTCGAAGATAGCAAGGTCGATGTCATTCTCTTCCACATAATGGCGTATTTCTTCGAGTTTACCCTTTCCCACAAACGTGCGCGGATTAGCATTTTCCACTCTTTGTAAAAACGATTTAACAGCTTCGGCACCGGCAGTTTCGGCGAGAAAAGCCAATTCAGACAAATATTCGCGCGCTTTAGTTTCGTTTTGCGATGGCGTAATAAGAGCCACAAGCACGGCACGCTCATTATTATATTCAAAAGTATTTTTCTCAATCATAGTGCAAAAATAGTATTTTCTATTGAAAAAAGCAATGACCACTGTTTCCCAACAATGGCCATTTCTAAATCTACAATCTATAAAAACATATATATTTCGAAAAAAGCGGTTGTATCATTAGGTGGTATTTTTTATTACATTGTCAAATGTAAGAAAATAAAATTAAATATGCAAGACTTTTTCACGAAAAAGTTGTGAATAAAAATTTTAAATCTCTATTTTAAAAATTATAATCTTGTGATTTTGCTATAAAAATCACTATTTTTGCAATGCAATGAAAAAGATTGGAATATTGAGTGATACACACGGATGCTGGGATGAGCGATTTGCCCAACATTTTGCTCAATGTCAGGAAATTTGGCACGCCGGCGACATCGGTAGCGAAGAAGTGGTGGAAAAATTAGAGCGTATTGCGCCGCTTCGTGCTGTTGCCGGAAATATTGACGGGTTGCCGTTTCGTCGTATGTTTGGTGTATGGAAAGATTTCTCCACAGAGGGTGTGGCGGTGTCGATGACCCACATTGGCGGATATCCCGGCAAGTATGCGCCCGGTGTGAAATTTAAGCTTGAGACGAAGCATCCTCAGATTTTTGTGGCAGGGCATAGCCATATATTGAAGGTGATGTTCGACCGTCAATTGCAGACACTCTATATCAATCCCGGGGCTGCCGGGCTTTATGGGTGGCAAGCGGAGCGTACCTTGATACGCTTGACCCTTGACGCCGGAGTGATTAAAGACCTTGAAGTGATAGAACTTGCCAAGCAACGCTGAGCAAGATTGCTCGTTGAGTGGCTGATTTATTAACTATAAAAACTTAAACTACAAATGAAAAAATTTATTTTTGCATTATTAATTGCATTTGTTGGTGTAGGTATTGCCTATGCCGCATCCGACAAGAAGAAATGTGACCGTCCGTGTAAGAAAGCTGACACTGAATTGGTGTGTGGCGATAAGAAACCTTGCTGTAAGAAAGACACCACAGCTTGTCCGGAGAAGAAACCTTGCTGTAAGAAAGACACCACCGTTTGTCCGGAGAAGAAGCCTTGCTGTAAGAAAGACACCACCGTTTGTCCGGAGAAGAAACCTTGCTGTAAAAAAGACACCACAGCTTGTCCGAAGAAGAAACCTTGCTGTAAGAAAGACACCACCGTTTGTCCGGAGAAGAAGCCTTGCTGTGGCAAAAAACCTTGTGGCAAGAAATAGAGAAGTGATTTATATCTCAAAAAACAAAGGATGTTCTACAGGGAGCATCCTTTTTTATTAATAGTTGTGAATTTGTGACGATTTTGGGCGATTCGTAGTTTTTTGTTGCTGTTTTGTAGATTTTACTTTTTCTCTATATAAATATGGTATAAATTTGTGGCATAGGTTAATATAAGTGTAAACACGTTATGTGTTTTATGGCGTTTCTATTTGTTTGTCCTTTAGTTTGAGATGCAATAAAGCATCAAACAAAAAAAATGCTCGATGAGATATCGAGCATTTTTTTATGGGCATTAAATAAGTAGTATAGCAAAAAACTATTCATTTGAGTCATGCCGTTCGGCATGTTCGGAATTCTGCAATTTTGCTCTTGCCTTCACCTTGCTTTCGTCAAAACCTTCACCGTAGATAGTGTTCACGTTTCCTTGTGAAACGAAAGCATTAGAGTCGATGGAATAAATTATGCGATACACTTGCAAAGCTTCATTTTTGCGACAGAAAATCACGAGCATTTTCACCTCTTGCTTAGTATACCATCCCGTGCCGTCGATAATAGTGCATCCACGATGCATTTCGCTATTTACTCGAGTGGCGATTTCGCTCCAACGTTTGGAAAACACGGTGAATTGCACAGCCTGCTTATTGTTGTTAATCATCATGTCTGCCATGTACGACAAGAATATCAGCACTACAAATCCATACACCACTTTGTCGAGGTCGTGATACATAAGATAGCTGGAAGAGATAATGGTCATATCCACATATAGAATCATTCTTCCAATCGACACTTGTCGGTATTTCGACACCATCGCCGCCACAATATCGGTGCCACCGGTACTTCCGTTGTGAGCTAAAGCAATACCCACTCCTGTGCCACACATTACCGCTCCAATGATGCAATTAAGGAAGATGTCATCTTTAATAAAAATGGGGTAGTCTTCAAGAATCTTTTCCGCAATGGCTATAAAGATGCTGAGTCCCGTTGCTCCAAACAATGTTTTCAGCACAAATTGTTTGCCCACAAGTCGGTAGGCGAGGGCAAGCAGAATGATGTTAAGCACATAAAACGAGGCTGCTACAGGAATGTGAAATTGGAAATAGATGAGAGAAGCCACACCTGCCATGCCGCCAATCACCACCTTGTGAGGCAAAATAAATCCGCAAAAACCTATTGCATAAAGCACCAATCCCACTGAAATCAGACAGTAGTCTTTCACATTATGCCACAAGATGTCCTTTACTTTTTTTGTATCCACTTTCTTGTTGCTTTTTTGTCCGTGCAAAAGTAAATAATTACTCTGAAATTCGGAATAATCAGTTACGATTTATTTACAGATTTTTGATTTTTTGGGACGAATGAATTTATTACATCAGAAATATGGCGAATGTCGTCGGATGTTAAAACTTCCGATATAGGAAGACTTACATATTGAGAAGCCATCTTTTCGGTTGCAGGGAGCGACAAGTGGGCAAATTCCTTGTAGCAGGGTTGACGATGAGGCGGTGTGGCATAGTGGATGTCGGTAGCCACTCCATTATTTGACAAATAATCGCGAAAAGCATCTCGTAGTCCGTGTTTCACACGTATTACGTATTGATGCCACACCGAGCCGGGGTCGTGATATGGCTTTTCAATCACCGTATTGTTGATGAAGCGGCTATAAGAAAGAGCGTTGTCACGGCGTCGGGAAGTGATATCGTTGAGGTGTCGCAATTTGATAGCCACCACCGCCGCTTGAAGTTCATCCATACGACAGTTTAGCCCTTTATGGATGTTATGATAACGGCGGTCGGAGCCGTAGTTGGCAAGAGCACGAATTGTGTCGGCGAGCATTTTGTCGCAGGTAGTTATAGCTCCGGCATCGCCTAATGCTCCCACATTTTTGGTGGGATAGAAGCTGAAGGCGGCGGCATGACCGAGGTTGCCGGTGATATTGTTTCCATTAAGTCCGTTGCACACAGCTGATGCACCGATGGCTTGAGCATTGTCTTCAACTACGATGAGATTGTGTCGTTGAGCAATATCGGCGATATTGGCATCCCAACAAGCAGAGCCATAAAGGTGTACCGGCATAATCGCTTTTGTGAGAGGAGTGATAGCCGCTTCAACAAGAGAGGAGTCGATGTTGAGAGTCGATGTTGAAGCGTCAACAAGGATAGGCTGTAAGCCACAATCGGAAATTGCCAAAACCGAAGCAATATAGGTGTTGGCTTGCACTATTACCTCATCACCATTGTGCAATCGTCCCAATTTTTTCAGAGCTTTAAATATGAGCCGTAGAGCATCCAGCCCATTGCTGCAAGTCACGGCAAAGTCAGCATGGGAGAGCCGGCAAAGTTGTTGTTCCACTTCTCTGTTATATTTGCCGTTGAGATACCAACCATTGTCCAGCACATCGGCAATGGCATTGTCAATTTCCTCGCGATAGGGAGCATTGACATCCTTTAATGAGAGAAATGGATATTGCTTCATTATTTATGGATGAGAGATAAAAATTCGGAATAATCACGCACATAGTCGGCTTCATCGAAGGCGTCGGAACATAAAGTGAGACAAACGGAGCCCGAGGAGAAGTTGCGCAATCCCACCCAAATGCCCGGAGCTATATATAGCCCTATGTTGGAGCGGTTAAGAGTGATGGTGCGCTTCTCGTTGCCGTCGTCGATTTCGAGGTCAAAGCTACCACTTGCCGCCACAATAAACTGGTGACAATGACGATGAGAATGTCCGCCGCGGTCGGTGCCCCCCGGTACATCATATACATAAAACACTCGCTTGACCGTAAAGGGAAGCTCTTTGCCGTTTTCCACTACCGAGAGATTGCCGTTTTCGTGATGATGTCGGTCGAGAGTGATGATTTGGCAAGAATTGATGTTGGTCACACCGTGGAAGTCATTTTTCATCTTTCAGAGCCTTTATATATTGGTCAAAATCTTCGATATAGTCGTCGGCATCATAGGGCGTGGATGCCAAGATTAATGCTACAGAATTGGTCGAGAAATTGTCAAGCTCGCGCCACATCATTTGTGGCACATATAGCCCGTAGTAAGAGCGCGCCATATGGTAACGTCGCTCTTCATTGCCGTCGTTGAGCACCACGTCAAAACTTCCCGACAAAGAGATTATCAACTCTTGCTGTTGATGAAAGGCATGGCCGAAACGTTTCTTGCCGCCCGGCACATCGTAGACCCAATATGTGCGACGTATGTCAAAAGGCAACGCTTTACCATTTTCGACAAACGATAAGTTACCTCGCGGGTCACAAATCTTGGGTAGCTCGATATGTTTCACTTTCTCAAATCCCATTGTTCGGATGTTTTGATTAATCCAAAGGTAGTGTTTTTTCCGTTATCGGCAAAATCCCATGGGTGAATAATGAAAAAAGTGGGAGCATAACCCCCACTTTCCAATATTTTCTAAAAATGAAGCATACTACTTGCCGCGACGTTTTTGCTGTTCGCGAAGCATTGCTTCCTGACGCTTTTGAGCTTCTTCGAGTCGTGCCAAAAAGCCGCTTTTCTTTTTGGGCTTTTTGGCATTTTCAGCCATTTTTGCTCTCACCTTGTCTTCCTTGATAAATGCACGGAAAGCATAGGTTTGGATAATGGTGATGAGGAGTGAGAGGAAGTAGTAGTAGCTCAAGCCGGCTGCATATTCATTGAAGAATACGAGGAACATTACCGGCATCAGATACATCATCCACTTCATCATCGGCATCGAATTGTTGCTCGGATTGGCTTGCATATTGAGGTAAGTGTAAATCACATTGACCACAGTCATAAGCAAGCAGAAGAGACTCAAGTGGTGCCCAAAAATCCAATTGATGATAGGGATATTAGCTTCCCAGGTGATGATGGCATCGGGAGCGGAGAGGTCATTAGCCCAAAGAAACGACTCGCCGCGGAGGTCGATACAAGAGGGGAAGAACGAGAACATAGCCACGAGGATAGGCATCTGCAACAACATCGGCAAGCAGCCGCTCATCGGGTTGGCTCCGGCTTTGGAGTAAAGCTCCATCATCTTGCGTTGTCTCACCATTGCATTCTCATTGCCCGGATATTTCTCATTGATAGCTTTGATGTCGGGCGCGAGCACACGCATCTTGGCTTGCGATGAATAGCTCTTCCAGGTGAGGGGGAATAGTATGATTTTGATAAAGATGGTGAGTAGGAGGATGATGATGCCGAAGTTGAGGTCAAGTGTCCCCAAGAAGTTAAACAACGGGATGATGATGCCGGTGTTTATCCAGCGGAAAAGAGTCCATCCAAGGGGGATGACACGAGTGAGTTGAAGGTCTTCATCGGGCGAAATTTTCTTGTCGAAGGATGAGAGCAAGTCGTATTCGTTCGGTCCAAGGAAGAAATTAAACTTCGCCGGGGTAGGATTGTTGATGTCATATTCAAGCGAACTTGTGAAACTTACGTTTTTTGTGAAGTTGTTGTAGTCGGCAGAATTTTTGTCAATCACTTCGCTTGTCATCGGAGCGCCACCAATGAAATGGTTGTCGGCAATAAGGATGCAAGAGAAGAATTGATATTTAAATGCCACCCATTTGAGTTGGTTGTTGGTCTTCTCCTCATCATTGCCGGTTTCGCTGAGATAGTCCACGTCGCCGTCGTTGCCCTTAAATTTGTAGTATAATCCGCTGTTGCGTTCTTCAAAAGTTTTGCCGGCTTCGTGTCGCATCATCTTTTGCGTCCATTCGAAGCCCATAGTGCTCACGTTGGAAGAAATTACAGCCGACATATTCTTTTGCACCACTTCCATCCTCACGAGGTAGCTGTCTTTTGGAAGGGTGTAGCGGATGCCGAAAAACACGTCTTTGCCGAAGTCGAGCTTCATCAACACCGTGGAGTCGTTTTCTTGCACGGGAGTGAAGAAAAACTCTTTGGTGTCGAAGCGGTGAGTGTCGGTGTTGATGGCGAATCCATAGTTGTTGTTGGCTTCATCAAAAAGCACACAGTCGCCGTCTTTTCCGTTTTGGAAGGCGTTGTATTTCTTTAGAGTGGCCTTTGCTATGCGTCCGCCTTTAGTGGTGAGGTCGATAGAAAGAAGTGAGTTTTCGAGTTTTACGGTCTTCTTCTCTCCGCTGACAAATTTCACAAATCCGGCATATTGAGCTGCTGTAGCTGCCGCCTCGCGCACTTTGCTCATGGCGGAGATGTATAGCGCACGATTGTCGTCGGAGGGAACGGTGCGTAGGTCGGAGAGGTTTACTTCCGTACCATCCATATTCACTGTTCCGGCAAGAGTGTCGGCTTGGATTGCCATCTTAACATCGTCGTTTTCAAGCGAGGTTACGCCGTCGGCGGTTTTCCCATATTGCTTGACTATTGTGGCGAAACGTGCCAACTCTTCAGAGCTGAGGCTGTCGGTAGACGTAGCGGTTACGCTGTCGGGATTTTTAGAGGTTTGTTCGGTTGCAGGGTTGCTGTTGTCGGCATTTTCGTCGCCGGAATTGAGGGTGGTGAAAGTGAAAATCACCACACCCATCAACAGCAAACCGAGAATCATGTTTTTATCCATTCTTTACGGTTTTGAATTAATTCTTTTGGTTGTCGATAGCTGCTTTGATAAAACTCATAAACAGCGGATTAGGGTTGAGTACGGTGCTACTATATTCCGGATGATATTGTGTGCCGATATACCATTTTTTTTCGGGAATCTCTACCACCTCCACAAGATGTGTGTCGGGATTTTCGCCTACACATTTCATGCCGGCTTCTTCAAAGCGGTTGCGATATTCTTCGTTAAACTCGAAGCGATGGCGATGTCGCTCACTGATTTGTGAGGAGCCATAGGCTTTAGCCACTTTTGAGCCCGCTTTGAGTGTGCAGTTGTAGGCTCCCAAGCGCATTGTGCCTCCCATATTTGAGATGCTCTTTTGCTCTTCCATAAGGTCAATTACATTGTAAGGCGTCTGAGGATTCATTTCGGTGCTGTTGGCTTCCTCAAGATGAAGCACGTTGCGAGCAAATTCAATCACCATACATTGCATGCCGAGGCAGATGCCGAAGGTCGGTTTGTCATGTTCGCGACACCATTTCAATGCCACAAACTTACCCTCTATGCCTCGTTGTCCGAAGCCCGGGGCAACCACCACGCCGTCCATATCTTTGAGCAACCCTTCAACGTTGTTGTCGTTGACCTTTTCAGAGTGGATGCTCACCAAGCGTAGTTTATATCCGTTGTGTGTGGCTGATTGGAAGAGAGCTTCGTTGATTGATTTATACGCGTCTTGAAGCTCTACATATTTGCCCACCAAACCTATTGTCACCACTTTCTTCGCCGACTTCATCTTGTCGATAAAGCTCAGCCATTGCTTCATATCGGGCTCTCCGGAATAGGGAGTGTTGGTTTTGCGGAGAATAATTTCGTCGAGGTGCTGCTCATGCATCATCAACGGCACTTCATAAATCGACGGCATGTCGATAGATTGAATTACCGCATCGGGCGACACGTTGCAAAACAACGCCACTTTCTTGCGCATTGCCAACGGAATGTCTTTCTCGGTGCGGAGTATTAGGATATCAGGCTGAATACCCACTTCTTGGAGCTGCTTCACCGAGTGTTGTGTAGGTTTTGTTTTCAGCTCTTTGGCAGCATTGAGGAAGGGCACGTAAGTGAGGTGGATGCACACACAGTTGGAGCCAAGCTCCCACTTCAACTGGCGCATACTCTCAAGAAACGGCAACGACTCGATGTCGCCCACAGTGCCTCCGATTTCAGTGATAACGAAATCAAACTTGCCGGTGTTGCCCAATAGTTTGACATTACGCTTGATTTCATCTGTGATATGAGGAATGATTTGTACCGTCTTGCCGAGGTAGTCGCCGCGACGCTCTTTGTCGATGACGCTTTGATAGATGCGTCCCGTAGTCACGTTGTTGGCGCGAGTGGTCGGCACATTGGTAAAGCGCTCGTAATGTCCGAGGTCAAGGTCTGCTTCATGACCATCAACGGTCACATAGCACTCTCCATGCTCATAGGGGTTAAGTGTACCCGGGTCGATATTGATATACGGGTCAAACTTTTGGATAGTCACTCTAAAGCCACGCGACAACAGCAATCGCGCAAGCGATGACGAAATGATGCCTTTACCTAACGACGACACCACTCCGCCCGTTACGAAAATATACTTCGTTTCCACTATTCTCTTTATTTTTTTGCAAAGGTAATACAAATATCGCAGATTATATCTACTTTTGTAGTAAGTTAACGGAAAATTATGGATATAAACGAGAAATTAGATAATGTAGACTTGCAGATTTTGAGAATTTTGCAAGGCAATGCGCGCTTGACAATTAAGGAGCTTGCTCAACAGGTTAATCTATCGTCAACTCCGGTGTTTGAGCGACTGAAACGTCTTGAAAGCAAAGGGTACATAAAGAAGTATATTGCAGTGCTTAATGCCGAGAAACTTAATCGGGGTTTTATGGTGTTTGTCAGTGTCAAGATGCAACGGCTGAACAGAGATATTGCTTCGGAATTTATGAAGAAGGTGAGTGAGATGCCGGAAGTCACGGAATGTTACAATGTCAGCGGTCAATATGATTATGTTCTAAAGGTTCATGTCAATGATATGAGGGCTTATCAGCAGTTTGTGATAAATAAATTGGGCACCATTGACCATCTTAGTCATATTGAGAGCGTATTTGTGATGGATGAAGTGAAACAAGACTATGGTTTGAATTTCTGATAACTTATTGACATATTGTCGACTACAAAAAAAGAGGACCTCGCAATGAAGTCCTCTTTTCCTTATCTTATACAAGTAATTATTTCTTTTTCTCGATTTTTACGTAGCGAGAGTTAAGCTCCTTCACCACCTCGTCGGTGATGTTGGTGATGCCGTCTACATAAAAAGAGCTTTTCTTGTCGAGCACTACTCCAATGCCGTTTTTCTTGGCATATTCTTTCACACACTTATCGATGGAATCGCCCACTTGCTTCATGCTGAGGTTGATTTCTTCGGTGAGCTGGCTTTCAAGGCTTGCAAGATAGCGCTCAGCATCGGCTTGCATTTGGTCGAGCTTGCTCTTGTCGGCGTTGAAACTTTCGGCTGTGAGATACTGACCGCTCTTATATTTGTTGTCCACTTGTTGGGCAAAGCGTTGTATTTCGGTGAGTTTTTGGCGGTGAGCGGATTCGAGCTGGCTACGCGAGCGTTGAGTGGATTCGCTCACATCCTTTGCAAAATTATATTTTGAAAAGAGTGAATCGCTGTCGATGTAAGCCATTTTCACATCGCTTGTGATTTTTGTCTCGCTTTTAGGTTTGTTGTTGTCATTTTTCTTATCAGAAGAGCATTGTACAAACAACAAAACACCAACCAATAAAGGAAGGAGTCGGATTACCTTGTTGATTTTCATTTCTCTATCGTTTAATTTTTTTATTTATTTTGTTGCTGTTCACCGGCACAACTTATGCCTTTCTTTCTGAGAGCTTCGTTGTCGTGGATGTGGGATGAAGGAAACTTTCCATTCTTGACGAAAAGCACTTTTACGCCTAACATTATGATACACAACAAAATGACGCCTATTGATAGCAAAATTGTAGCCATTGAATGTCTATTTTCTCTGCAAATATATGAAAATGAGGTTAAATTTTGCACTCTTATCAATTTATTTTTATAACTTAGTCGTCGAAAACATTGAGATTTAACAATATTTCAATATAACAAGTGTATAACTTAAAAAACAAAAACTCTATGACAATCAAAGAACTTGAGCCGAAACTCATTTGGGGGATTTTTGATGAAATCACCAAAGTGCCTCGTCCGTCAAAAAAAGAGGGCAAGATTAGAGAGTTTCTCCTTGATTTTGCTAAGAAACACAATATAGCTGCCAAGACCGATGCTATTGGTAATGTGGCAATGCGTGTCGAAGCTACTCCGGGAAAAGAGGGGGTTGAAACATTGGTGCTTCAAGCCCATATGGATATGGTGCCCAATCAGACCAAGCCTGCAACTCACAATTTCGAAACTGACCCGATACAAACTGTTGTTGATGGTGAGTGGGTACATACCAAAGATTTCAAGACTACTCTCGGTGCGGATAACGGTATCGGTATGGCTGCAGCATTGGCTGTGTTGACTGATAAAACCATTGCTCACGGACCGCTTGAGGCTTTGTTTACCGTAGATGAAGAAACCGGTCTTACCGGTGCAAAAAACCTTGGCGATGGTATGATTTCCGGTAACACTCTTCTCAACCTTGATTCAGAGGATGAGGCTCAAATATTCTTGGGTTGTGCCGGAGGTATTGACACTATTGGCACATTTGACTTCAAAGAAGAAGCAGCTCCGGCAGACTATCAATTTTTCCGCATCTCGATGATGCATTTCCGTGGCGGACACTCCGGTGCTGACATTCATCTTGGTCGTGCTAATGCTTTGAAGATGCTTGCACGCTTTGTGTTTGATTGCTATCGTGCTTATGGCAATGTGGCTATTGCCGACATTGTCGGTGGCGAATTGCGCAATGTGATTCCCGGCAATGCATTTGTTACAATCGGTGTGCCTGCCGACAAGAAAGAAGACCTTCGCACTCGCCTTAATCACTATTCCGCAACTGTAGAACTTGAGTATGATGGCATCGAAAATGCTCAACGTATGACGCTTGAAACTATCGATGCTCCGGAGAAGGTGATTGATGCCGACACCGCTAAACGTGTGATTATGTGTATGCACTCCATTCAATGTGGTGTGATTGCTATGAGTCGTGCCATCGAAGGTATGGTGAGCACTTCCACCAACCTCGCTCTTGTAAGCACAGACTACGACAAGCATGAAATCGTGCTCACCACTTCGCAACGTAGTGAAGAGGAGTCGCGCAAATTCTATATCGCAAGTGCTATTCTCTCTGAGTTTGAGCTTGCAGGTGCTCGTGTTGAGCAAGGTGACGGCTATCCGGGATGGACTCCCAACCGCAATAGCGCTATTCTTAAGGTGGCAGTGAAAGCCTATGAAGACCTCTACGGCATCACTCCGCTTTGCACTTCGCTCCATGCCGGTTTGGAATGTGGCAACTTCCTTGTCAATAATCCCAAGCTTGATATGATTTCTTTTGGTCCTACTCTTCGTGACGTGCACACCCCTAAAGAGTCGATGCACATCCCGGCAGTAGAGAAATTTTGGAATCATCTTGTGAAAATCATTGAAATGGTGGCTGCAAAATAGTCATTATTGCGATGCTCCGTAGAGAGCATGAAAATAATTCCTACGAGCGTTTCTCGATGCTGCCTTCAAGCAGTAACAGAAACGCTCTTTTTCTTTTTTTAACTCTATAACCAAACTTTAGCTTAGTGAATCGACTATCATTATTGATGCTCCTCGGAGCAACGCTTTTTACTGCAGCACGCCCCAGTCCCGGTGCGGGGGAGCCGGTGGTGTTGCCTACCGATTCGGTTGATGGTGTGATTTTTGAGCCCGATTTAAGTTTCCTTAATTACAATCCCTACACCACTCTCTCCGAAGCAGACTATCAGCGTGTGGCAGACGAACTCGGCATTGATGTGGCATCGATGAAGGCAGTGGTGGAAATAGAGGCAGGGCGCACTCACCAAGGCTTTGTAGAGCCGGGCAAGCCGGTTATCAATTTCGACTTGTCGGTGTTTAAAAGCATGATGCGTAAAGCCGGCAAATCTACCGGTAAATATGCCTCTTATGAGGCGTTTAAGCGCCCAAATATCAAGAAATATGGCAGCTATGGCAAAGCTCAATGGGCACGTCTGCAATCGGCACGCTCCATTGATGCTTCGATTGCTAATCAATCCACTTTTTGGGGTATGTTTCAGATTGGGGGATTTAACTGGAAAAGTTGCGGATGCACGTCGGTTGATGATTTTGTGGAGCGAATGAGTCGTAGCGAGGCGGAGCAACTTGAGCTGTTCGCTCAATTTTGCATCAATCGCGACCTCGTGAAATATCTCAAGGCAAAGAATTGGTCGCAATTTGCACATCATTATAATGGTCCGTCATATCGTAAGCGTGGCTATCATACACGTCTCTCTAACGCTTACAACAAGCATCGTAAGCGTTAGCCGTCACACACATTTGGTAGTAAAAACAAAAGAGGCAGCTCTGTAAGGAGCCACCTCTTTTCTTATAGTGTTGTCGAATAATTACTCTTATTCGCGGTTTCCGCCACGGTTGTTGCCACCTTTGTTGCGGTTGTTGCCACCCTTGCGGTCGCCATCTCGGCGCGGACCATTGCCGCCTTTACGGTCGCCATCGCGACGCGGCGCGCGTGCGGGACGTTCTGGCTCTACCCAGCCTTCGGGTTTCTCCAGGAGCGCACGACGTGACAAGCGGAATTTACCGGTTTTCTTATCGATTTCGATAAGTTTTACGGTTACGGTGTCGCCTTCGTGTAAGCCTGTTTCTTCCATCGTAGCATAGCGTTCCCATCCTATTTCAGAGATGTGAAGCAAGCCGTCGCGGTTAGGCATAAACTCAACAAATGCGCCGAAGTCCATAATCGATACCACCTTGCCGGTGTAGACTTCGCCCTCTTCAGGTTGAGCCACGATGGCTTTAATCATAGCCATTGCCTTGTCGATAGCGTCCTTGTTGGGAGCTGCCACTTCGATGTTGCCGTGGTCGCCCTCTTCTTCAATTGTGACGATAGCTCCCGACTCTTCTTGAATGCCTTGAATAATCTTTCCGCCCGGACCTATTACAGCTCCGATAAATTCTTTCGGGATTACCAATGTTTCGATGCGAGGCACGTGAGGCTTGTAGTCTTCGCGCGGAGCAGGGATTGTTTCGTTGATGATGTTGAGGATGTGCAAACGTCCTTCTTTAGCTTGGTTGAGAGCTTTCTCGAGGATTTCGTAAGAAAGACCGTCACACTTGATGTCCATTTGAGTGGCGGTAATACCATCTTTTGTACCAGTCACTTTGAAGTCCATATCTCCGAGGTGGTCTTCATCACCGAGGATGTCAGAGAGGATAGCATATTTGCTACTTTCGCTGTCGGAGATAAGACCCATAGCGATACCTGCAACCGGCTTCTTCATCTTAACGCCTGCATCAAGAAGAGCAAGTGTGCCGGCACATACTGTAGCCATCGACGACGAGCCGTTAGATTCCAAAATGTCAGAAACGATGCGACAAGTATATGGGAAATTGTCGGGGAACATACGCTTCAAAGCGCGGTGTGCCAAGTTGCCGTGACCGATTTCGCGACGACCTACACCGCGTTGCGGCTTTGCTTCGCCCGTGGAGAACGGCGGGAAGTTATAGTGGAGAAGGAAACGCTCCTTGCCCTGGTTGAGCACGTCGTCGAGAATCTTCTCATCGAGCTTGGTGCCGAGGGTGCAAGTGGCGAGGGCTTGAGTCTCACCGCGAGTGAAGATAGCGGCACCGTGGGGGCCGGGGAGGTAATCGGTCTCACACCAGATGGGACGTATTTCGGTTGTTTTACGACCATCCAAGCGAATGCCCTCATCGAGCACACAGCGACGCATAGCTTCCTTCTCTACATCGTGGTAGTAGCGCGCCACAAGAGGAGCTTTCTCTTCACGCTCTTCCTCGGGGATGGTTTCGAGATATTCTTCTTCGATTTTTGCGAATGAATCCATACGCCAATGCTTGTCGGCGCTGCCTGCTTTAGCCACTGCATAAGCTTTGTCATAGCATTTGTCGTGCACGTCTTTGCGAAGGTCTTCGTCGTTGACTTCGTGGCAGTATTCGCGCTTTACATTTCCCACAGCTTCAGCAAGCTCTTTTTGTACGAGGCATTGAGCCTTGATGGCTTCGTGTGCTGCTTTAAGAGCATCAAGGAGCTCGGTTTCCGACACTTCGTTCATTTCGCCTTCCACCATCATGATATTGTCGTAGGTAGCACCTACCATCAATTCGATATCGGCACGTTCAGCTTGCTCAAAAGTAGGGTTAATTACAAATTCTCCGTCTACACGAGCCACACGAACTTCGGAAATCGGGCCGTGGAAAGGCACGTCGCTCACGGCAATAGCAGCAGATGCTGCCAATCCGGCAAGAGCATCGGGCATATCAATGCCGTCGCTGGAGAACATAGTGATGTTGACGAATGTATCGGCATGGTAATTTTCCGGGAAAAGCGGACGCAATACGCGGTCAACAAGGCGTGCCGTAAGAATCTCATAATCGGAGGCACGACCCTCACGCTTCAAGAAACCGCCGGGATAGCGACCGGCAGCCGAAAATTTTTCTTTGTACTCTACTTGGAGCGGCATAAAATCCACTCCCTCACCTGCTTCTTTTGCTGATACCACAGTTGCCAGGAGCATTGTGCCTCCCATTCGCAACTCAACTGCGCCATCCGCTTGTTTAGCCAATTTGCCCGTTTCCAGAGTAATCTCTCTGCCGTCGGGCAGCGTGATGGTCTTTTTAATCGGATTCATTAATATCTTTCTTTTTAACTTTCAAAAATTCCCACAAAGATACCAAACGTTGCCGAACTACAAAAGTAGCAAACCTCCTTTTTGCTACCCTTTTATGAAAAAAACGATAAAAAATAGATATTTTCCATATTATTTGTGAATTTTTAACTAAGCCCTTGGCGCCGCAGATAATAAACAATCTCTTAGCGTCGTCTTTTGGAAGGCGATGCTTCAGATAGTCGCCGCGTGAAAAGACATCGCTTTCGCAGGAAATATAATTAAACCATACTACTCTTAGAGATATATTGCTCCATCTCTTCTAAATCGCGCTTTTAGAGAGTCAGATGTTCAATAATCCAAACTTTGTTGAGGTGGCGGAAGCTGCTTTGTCCAAGCTGATGTTTTGAATGTCAGAAATTACAAGATGGTGTGTTCAAGGTCGTCATATACAATTTGATGGTTTGTAATTGGATAAATTTGCTGTTTTAAGCAATTGTTATGGAATATTTTGCTGATAGGGAGTTTCTTCGTCTATAAAAACAGAAGGTTATTCTTCCTCAATATTTATTGTTTTTATCACTTCAATAAAACATTACCTATTTATTTGTAAATGACAAAAATAATTGCCACCTTTGTGTAAATAAAAACCCTGTGATATGTACGGAAAATTTCAACAACACCTCGCTACCGAGCTTGAGTCTATCCGTCAAGCCGGATTGTATAAAAATGAACGTATAATAACCACTGCACAAAGTGCAGAGATTAAGGTTTCCGGTTCTTCAGATGTGCTAAATTTTTGTGCTAACAACTACCTTGGGCTTGCCGATAGCTCACGGCTGATAGAAGCTGCCAAGAAAGCCATGGACAGTCATGGCTACGGCATGTCGTCGGTGCGATTTATCTGTGGCACTCAAAACCTTCATAAGACTCTCGAAAAGAAGATTTCCGAATATTTCAAAACAGAAGATACAATCCTATATGCGGCTTGCTTTGATGCTAATGGTGGGCTTTTTGAGCCGTTGCTCACCGAAGAAGATGCAATCATCTCTGATGCACTCAACCATGCTTCGATAATTGATGGAGTGCGTTTATGCAAGGCTAAACGCTATCGCTATGCCAATGCCGACATGGCTGAATTGGAAAAGTGTTTGCAAGAAGCTCAATCTCAGCGTTTCCGTATCATAGCTACCGACGGAGTGTTCTCTATGGACGGCAATGTTGCTCCGATTGATAAGATTTGCGACTTGGCAGAGAAGTATGATGCTTTGGTGATGGTCGACGAGTCACATTCAGCCGGTGTGGTAGGTGCTACAGGTCATGGTGTGGCAGAACAATTTGATGCTTATGGCAGAATAGATATCTTTACCGGCACGTTGGGAAAGGCTTTCGGTGGTGCTATGGGGGGATTTACTACCGGTCGCAAGGAAATTATCGACTTGCTCCGTCAGCGTTCGCGTCCTTACCTTTTCAGCAATTCCATTGCTCCGGCAATAGTGGGAGCAAGTATTGAGATGATGAATATGCTTGGAGAGAGCAATGCCTTGCACGACAAATTGGTGTCCAATGTGGAGCATTTCCGCTCCAGGATGCTTTCTGCCGGCTTCGACATCAAGCCTACACAGTCGGCAATATGTGCGGTGATGCTCTATGATGCCAAGTTGTCGCAAGATTTTGCCGCCAAAATGCAAGATGAGGGCATATATGTCACCGGTTTCTATTATCCGGTGGTGCCAAAGGGGCAGGCACGCATTCGTGTGCAGCTCTCGGCAGCTCACAATCCTGAACATATAGATAAAGCTGTTGATGCCTTCATAAAAGTAGGTAAAGAATTGGGGGTAATCCGTTAGCTCGCTTTCGCCGAGTTGCTCGGTGGGGTATTGCAAAGAGGGAATATACAACGCTTTCGCTTGCGCAAAAAAATGGGTCTCGACACCGAAGATTCGCTCGAGACCCATTTTCATGTAATTATGTCAAATTGATTAATCGAAGATGTGACGCAGTCGGCTGAAAATGCGAAACTTGTCGCCATCTGAAGGCTTGAAGTTGTCGGAGTCGCGCATCTTCTCTATAGTTTTCTTTTCCTCATCAGAGAGATGTTCGGGTGTGTAAATCATCACATTGATAAGTTCGTCGCCGGTGCCTCTACCGTCCATTGAGGGGATACCTTTGCCGCGTAGACGCAAAATTTTGCCGGATTGAGTGCCCGGCTCGATAGTGATGCGTGCACGCCCGTCGACTGTAGGCACTTCCACCTTTCCACCCAGCACAGCTGTTGGGAAATCGAGCATAAGATTGTAAGTGATGTCGTTTTCGTCGCGCACCAACTCGTGATGCTTCTCCTCGCTGATTTGTATGAGCAGATTGCCGGTCACGCCACCGCGACGTGCAGCATTGCCTTTTCCCTCCATGCGGAGCGTCATTCCGTCTGCCACACCTGCCGGGATATTTACTGTGACCAATTCTTCTTTCCTCTCCACGCCTTCGCCTCGGCAGTGCGGACATTTCTCGGAAATCACCTTGCCTTCACCTTGACAGTCGGGACATGGCGATTGAGTTTGCATCATTCCGAAGATGGATTGTTGGGTGCGAGTCACCACACCGGTGCCGTGACAGGTGGCACAAGTGTGGAATGCCGTGCCGTCTTTAGCTCCGGTGCCTTTACACTTGTCGCAAGCCACATATCGGTTGATTTTAAACTTTTTAGTCACACCATGCACCACATCGCGAAGGTCAACCTTCACGTTAATGCGCAAGTCGCTACCGCGGTTCACACTGCGAGAAGAGCGACCACCGCCACCAAAGCCGCTAAATCCGCCGAAGCCACCGCCAAAGATGTCGCCGAATTGAGAGAAAATATCCTCCATTGTCATTCCGTGACCGCCACCGAAACCGCCACCAAAACCTTGTGGACCGAGGCTCGGACCATATTGGTCGTAGCGTGCGCGCTTGTCGGCATCGCTCAGCACATCGTAAGCCTCTGCGGCTTCCTTAAACTTTTCTTCAGCCTCTTTGTCGCCGGGATTGCGGTCCGGGTGATATTTGATGGCTAATTTTCTATAAGCTTTCTTTATTTCGTCGGCACTTGCTTTTTTATCTACGCCAAGCACTTCATAGTAATCTCTTTTGTCGCTCATCGTCTTAGCCTCCTAAATTATTGTCCAACAACCACTTTAGAGTGACGTATCACCTTGTCATTCATCGTGTATCCCTTTTGTACAGTGTCGATTACCTTGCCCTTTTTGTCTTCGTCGGGGGCGGGGAAGATAGTCACTGCTTCGTGGTATTCGGTGTTGAAATCGGCATTGGTAGAGTCGATAGCTTTTACGCCGTTTTGCTCAAGATATTTGATAAATTTGTTGTAAATAAGATTGATACCCTCCTTAGCACTATCAATGTTGTCGCTTGCTTCGATGGCTTGCATAGCTCGCTCCATATCGTCAATCACCGGAAGAAGGTCGGTCATTGCTTTTTCTGACGCGTTTTTTATGATGTCAGCTTTTTCTTTAATAGTGCGTTTGCGGAAATTGTCAAATTCCGCAAGTAGAAACATATACTCTTTCTTTTCTTGCTCGATTTGCTCCTTGGCTACGGCAAGCTGTTCTTCAACAGAAAGCTCTTTTTCTTCCTGAGGAGCTTCTTGTTGAGGCGTTTCAGTATCTACGGTTTCAACCTTTTCTTCTTGTTGTTTTGCCTTTTCTTCTGATTTTGACATGATTATATTGTTATTTTTTATTATTACACCTTAATTATTATGGGGTGTGTAACAAAAACTTTGCCAAACTTCCCGAGCTTAAATTTTCAGTTTGAAAATGCCCTTCTGCAACCTGTTCGCCATAAAGCGGTCTGCCATATTGTCACTCTCAAAAAATGCGAAGATGGCAGAGCCACTACCCGACATTGCAGCATATATTGCACCGGCATCGTAGAGCGATGATTTAATATCTGACAATAGCGGATGTTTGGGGAAAATGCTTGCTTCAAAATCGTTGACCAACAGCGTTTTCCATTCTTCGATGGGATGACGGATAATCTCGGTTACGTCTATTTCAGGTAATTTCGGAGTAACTCCGGCATAAGCCTCGGCTGTAGGTATTGATACCTCCGGCTTAACCACTATGATTGTCATGCCGCTGAGATTGATTTCAATCTCTTCAAATTTATCACCGATACCTCTCGCTGCCATAGCCCTATTGAAGATAAAAAACGGGCAGTCGGCACCGATGTGTGCCACTCTTTGTGCCAATTCTTTATCACTCAGTCCCAAGTGAAACATTTCGTTGAGCATCGTTGCTGTAAAGGCGGCATCCGACGAGCCACCGCCCAAGCCGGCTCCATCGGGGATGTGCTTGTGGAGATGTATATCCACCGGAGGAATATCAAATTCCTCTTTCAGCAAGTGATATGCCTTCATCACAAGATTTTTTCCCGGAGGACACGCCACCGCGTTGCCATAAGTAAACAAGCGAGTTTCCGTTGAGGGGATAATCTCAAGCACATCGGTGAGCGGTATGGGAAAAAACACTGTGGAGATGTCGTGGTAGTTATCAGGGCGACGGCGTTCCACATAAAGTCCGAGATTTATCTTGGCATTGGGGAATGTAATCATAGTTTAACCGTTTTTAGTCCAAAAATCTATATATTGCTGAGCCACAAGGCGATAGTCGTGATGCCGCTCAATATAAAGGCGGCTGTCGGCTTGCAGTCGGGAAATCATTTCGGGGTGGAGAGCCAGGTTGGTGAGCCGCTCATACACATTGTTTTCATCGGGGAGCACATTGATGATTGGGCGTAACTCCTTTTCACCGAGTATTTCATAGTTTTCTTCTTCGCCACCGCCCACGAGCACCATCCCCTTAGCCATCGCCAACAGTCCGTTCATTGCCGGAGTGTAGGAGTAGAGCTGGTCGAGCAACACCTGGCTTGAGTCGAGCATTGAGCAGTATTGCGGATATGGCACCGATTCCGCCATGCTAATCTCACATCGGTCGGGGTGCTCTGCAACCACTCTTTCCAAGGCACGGAGCATCACATCGGTGCCTTTATAGCGACTGCGTGTGCGCTGAATGCCGATGAAGAAACGCACCTTGTCGGATACAGCGGGCGATACGCGCTTTATTTCATCAGTGTTGATGGGAAAGGGGATAAATGTGGTCTTTTCCGGAAAATGCGGATGATAGCAAGCATAATATTCGTAAAGCCCGGCAATGATGCCATCGCAGTCAGCTGCTATCTCACGGTTGAGTTTCCCTTTTTCGGTGTCGAGCCAGTCGGCGGCATCCCGCATAGCAATGTCGTCGGTGCGTAGGTGAGAGCCAAAATTAAAGTCGGAATAACGGAATGTGTGGCAGTCGCGACAGGTTGTCACCCAATAATAGTCCATACCATATGCTCCCATAAACACCTTTTTATTATTATTGCGAAGGTATTTATAGATTGGTCGTATGCGTTCGGCTTTCATTTCCAAAAACAATGGGTTGATTATCTGCACCACATCGTAGCCTTTCATTCTCCGCAAAGCCCTTTTTACGGCAACAACGTATCGCAGGGTGTCGAACATTCCATATCCGTGGCGCACGACAGAAATGTCGCGAGGGATGTTTTTCCAAAAATCACCGTTGGAAGCCACTGTCACTTCATGACCGAGGCTTCGCAATCCTTGTGCCAATGTCCAATGCACATTGCTATATTCACCGAGCAGAAGTATTTTCATTTTATTCGAAGAAGCCATCTCATAATTTTTAGTTGCCAACGGTAAATGGTGAGGAGTCGGAATGTAGAGTAAGCACGAGTGTATCGCTTTTTGGGAAGAGGCCATAATCCCATTTCGCCTAATTTGTGTATTTCTTCCATAGCGAAGTCAAACGTGGGAGAGTCGTGGAGAGCGCGATAGATTGCCGAAAGAGCCACCTGCTCATAGCGACGCAAAAAAGCAGACTTCACAGCAGGGTCGGCGGCATTGTCGCTGATGCCTTTCAAGCGACTCATCACTGTGCGTAGGTCATTGTAGCGCTTAAGCAGACGTTGAGTGTCAAGGGTGTTGATAATTGAGCCGGGACGTTGGTAGTAGGCATACACATGGAGGTTGCTCACAATAATCAGTGAGGCTTGTGAATAGAGGCGAGGAGTGAAATCCTCATCTTCGTGGTAGATGCCCGGGATAAATCGTAGATTGCCGAGGATGTCTCTGCGAAATGTAATTGACCACACTCCGGCAAACAGGCTTCGCCGATTAAGGAAGTCGATGCCGGAGGCAAACGATTGCATTTTTATTTCTCCTTTATGCTCTTGCCTCTCCGTAGTTTCGCCATATACTTTTTTTTGCTGTGTGGAGATGATGTCAGGCTTCTCTCGGCGCAATATCTCAATGAGTTTTTGATAGTTATGAGGAAAAAAGTAGTCGTCGGCATCAATAAATTGTATGTATTCGCCTTGTGCGTGAGCCAATCCGGTGTTGCGAGCTTCGCTCAATCCGCCGTTGTTGCGACGCACATAGTGAAGGCGGTTGTCGTTGAAAAGGCTCACTATCTCAGGGGCTTTGCTTTCGGGAGTGCCATCGTCGACGATAATCACTTCAATGTTGCGAGCTTCAATGTCAATGATGCTTTTGAGGCATCGTTGAAGAAGCCACGGTTCAAGGTTGTAGTAAGGCACTATGAAGCTAATCTCAATCATCGTCGATTCATAGATTTAAATATGTTGAAAAACCACTTTTCGCCAAGTAACCACAGCAGTATCCCTTTTATACTCTTGTTGAGTAGGGCATCGATTAATCTCGGACGTCCTACACGTGCCGTTGTTGCTCCTCCGGTTCGCAGCAAGTCGATTTTGCGATTGGTAGCTTCCATTTGTAAGGCAAACACTTCGCTTCTATTCATGCCACATTGAGAGGTCGCAAAATTAAGTAGTTGCAGTGTGGCTTCAAGCAAGTCGTCGGCTTTTTTGACCGACGGATTGCGAGTGATGGCGGCGGAGTTGTCGTCGCAATAATAATAGCAACCATAAGGCGAGGATATTATATTATTACAACGGTGAAGAAAATATGGGATAGTAAATAAGTCTTCAAAATATTTGCCCTCAGGAAAGCGAGTGTCGCCCCAAACGCTATGTCGATAAATCTTATTACAAGCATAGGCGTGGATAAAGCCTTTGCGAGCCATCCAGTCGGTAAATGTTGTGCCGTGAGCATCATTCATCGGATTATAGATGCTGCCATCATTATATGCCACTGAGTATTCCACGCAGTCGCAGTCGTGGCTGAAGAGTTGCAAGATGGGCAAAAAGGTGTTGGGTGAAATGTAGTCGTCGCTATCCACGAATGTCAGAAATTCTCCGCGGGCAGCTTCGATGCCACTATTGCGGGCAGCACTTAAGCCACCATTTTTTTTGCGGTGTATCACTGTGACACACGGCTCTTTGTGTGCAATCTCATCGCAGAGTTTGCCGCTACCGTCGGGAGAGCAGTCATCGACAAGAATAATTTCCATGTCGGGCACATTTTGCGCTACAACGCTATCGACGCAGCGTTGCAAAAGTTGCTCTACACGATACACCGGTATGACCACACTGAGAAGAATCATCGTTGTTTTTTTGTTTATATGCAAAGGTATGAAAAAAACCGAGTTTTTTATGTATCTTTGCATTTGTAACCCAAAAATTATGGAAGAAACGAAGGTCTCAAGATATCGTAAAAAGCCCAAAGAGCCGCAAAATTTTACGCTCAACGGCAAATTGCAACCGCAAGATAAAGAAATTGAGGAGGCTGTGCTCGGAGCATTGATGCTTGAGAGTGACGCCTATTCTCAGGTGTGCGATTTGCTCACACCGGATTCTTTCTACGACCCCGCTAATCAGAAAATTTATCGCGCTATCACTGAGCTTGGTGTGGCTCAGCAACCGATAGATATGCTCACTGTCACTCGCCAGCTTCGTGCCGACGGTGTGCTCGACGAGGTGGGTGGACCTTTGCATATTTCCGAGCTGACAGCGAATGTGGCATCTGCCGCACACATTGAATATCACGCTCGGATAGTGATGCAAAAAGCGATTGCTCGCCGACTCATCTCGTTTTGCTCAAATGTACTTGAAAAGGCTTTTGATGAGGGTAACGATGTCGACGACCTATTGCAAGAGGCTGAGGGTCAGCTGTTTTCTATCTCTCAAGGCAACTTGAAGAAAGATTTCACACAAGTAGACCCGGTGATTGGTGTAGCTCTCGACCAGATAGAGCTTGCCGGAAAGCGCGACAATGGCTTGAGCGGATTGGAAACAGGCTTCCATAAGCTTGATAAACTCACCTCCGGTTGGCAAAACTCCGACCTCATTATTATTGCGGCTCGTCCTGCTATGGGTAAGACGGCTTTCGTGTTGTCTATGGCTAAGAACATGGCTGTCGACTACAATACACCTACAGCAATTTTCTCGCTTGAAATGTCTAACCTTCAGCTGGTAAACCGTTTGATTTCCAATGTCTGTGAACTTGAAGGCGAGAAAATTAAAAGTGGTCAGCTCTCTCAGCAAGAGTGGGAGCAACTCAATTCGCGTGTGCGTAAACTCTACGGCGCGCCACTCTATATCGACGACACGCCGAGCCTGTCGGTGCTTGAATTGCGCACCAAGGCGCGTCGATTGGTGAGAGAGCATAACGTGAAAATTATTATTATCGACTATCTTCAGTTGATGAATGCATCCGGGATGCAGTTTGGTAGTCGTGAGCAAGAGGTGAGCATCATTTCTCGAAGCCTTAAGCAGTTGGCAAAGGAATTAAACATACCGGTGATTGCCCTATCGCAGTTGTCGCGTAAGGTGGAGGACCGCAATGACAACAATAAGCGACCGCAGCTGAGCGACCTTCGTGAGTCGGGGGCTATCGAGCAGGATGCTGATATAGTGTGCTTTATTCACCGCCCGGAGTATTACACTCGTTCAACAGTGGATGCCAACAATCGTCCGATACGTGGCTTGGCGGAGTTTATCGTGGCTAAGCATCGTAGCGGTTCGGTAGATGATGTGGAAATGACGTTCGTAGCAAAATATGCTCGTTTCCAAAATCGTGAAGAAGACTATAGCTATGTCCAAGAGACCATTGAGTCGCGTCTAAATGCAGAAACAAGCAATTTCGCCGCTCCGGCAAACTCCGGGGGAATAGACTCCGCTGATATTCTTAAAGGTGATGATAATGCCGGTCCATTGCCCGATTTCTTGAAAGAGTAGGTCACTCATCTTCCTGGAGGGGAAGTATGCCTTCATCGCAATAGCTGTAGTAGCCACTCGGTGACACTATGAGGTGGTCGATTACCTTAATGTCCATAATGTTTGCTGTCTTGGCGATTTTCATTGTCAAGGCGTTGTCATGCTCGCTGGGCCGCAACGAGCCGGAAGGGTGGTTGTGGGCAAGAATTATTGAAGAGGCAAGATTATCGAGAGCTGAGCGAAGCAACAGTTTAATGTCGACCACTGTGCTCGAAATACCACCGCTACTCACTCTCTCAGTAGCAACAACCTTATTGGCTTTGTTGAGGTAGATAGCCCAAAATTCTTCATGTGGCTTGTTGTCTAAACGATTATGAATGTAGCGATATACTTGCTGTGAGGATGTGAATGACGGCAGTTCGGCAGGGTTTTCTTCAGCATATCGTTTCCCTAATTCTAAAGCGGCAAAAAGGGTTGTGGCTTTGGCATCGCCTATCCCTTTATATGAGCGAGAGAAGTTGCGTATCGAGCGTTGAGTGAGCAGATGAAGATTGTTTTTGTGCTCGATAAGGATGCGTTTCGACAAGTCGAGCACCGACTCGCCGCGGGTACCGCTACCAAGAAGGATGGCAAGCAATTCCTCGGTTTTCAGACTCTCTATGCCATGGTGCAAAGCCCTTTCTCTCGGACGGTCGGCTTCGTTGAGGTCTGAGATGCGAGCGCTGAATGTCTGGTTGCCTTTCTCGTCGGTCATTTTCCTTTTCTTATTGCTATTTCTTCATCGATGTTACGTCCTCGACGTAGCAGTATCTTAATAAAAAACGCTTTTAAAAACCCACATCCGTAACCACCGAGCTGTATGATGCCGGTGAGGATGGAGAGAACGGAAATGGTGAGACTTTTTGTCGTCGCCAATGAGCATATGAATATTGCCACCAAATAAGCTGCAAGTGGCATTATCCACCACCACGATAATGTCAGAGCCAATACCGTCATCACAACTACACCCAACACAAACGCTGCCGGAAGCATGTGAACTGCCTTAAGCGAATCGGGATAAAGAAGTTTCAAGGTGATGCGCGACATGCCGAACACATACACCTGTCGGCAGAACAGTCGCAGATTTACTCTGCGCTTATGATAGACAAATGCTTCACGAATAAGCGAGATAGAGAAGCCGGCTTTACGGATGCGAGTGCTCATATCGATGTCCTCCGAAAACATCTCCCGAAAGCCACCCACCTTTTCCCACACTTCACGACGAAATCCCATGTTGAAAGTGCGAGGAACAAACTTTTCCAGTTGCACTTTGCCACCGCGAATACCTCCGGTGGTGAGAAATGATGTCATCGAATAGTTGATGGCTTTTTGCACCGTCGAAAATGAGTCGTGAGCAGCATCCGGTCCGCCAAAGCAGTCGGTGGGATGCTCCACAAGTCGACTCTTTAATGTAGCAATATATTGTGGAGGAATCACGCAGTCGGAGTCGAAAAACAAAAAGTAGTCGCCTTGTGCGCGCTCCATACCATAGTTGCGAGCGATGCTTCGCCCCTCATTTTCTTTATAGAAATATTTGGCATTGGCTGTCGTCGCATATTCCAAAGCCACAGCTTCACATCGCTCTGTAGAGCCATCTTCCACAAGGATGGTCTCAAAATCTTTGTCGGATTGTGATGCCAAACTCTCCAAAAGGTCTCGCACTTCATCTATGCGATTATACACGGGTATTATTATCGAAAAAAATGCCATAGTCGGTCATTGATTATCTACAACAAAGATATAACAAAAAACTGAGAATGAGGGAAGAATGATGAAGAATCTATGAGAATGTCCACGGCTCTTTCATTTAAGGAGACAAAGATGACAAAAGCACCCTTACCCGATTCAGTGCGAATTTGGCAAGTTTCTTTGGTTGTATTTCAGACAGTTATCTTTTTCTTGAAATCAATTTTTTTTCATTTTTGGGCTAAAAATTGTATCAGTAGGGTAAAGCTCTTCGAGATACGTCTCATCAGTTTGTTTATGAAAAGGACATTCACAGAGAAGCTCAAAATAGTAAGCCAAGCACTCTCTGGGGTACCCCAGAGACGATTGTGCGCACAGTACCATCT
>SFVH01000052.1 GCA_004561555.1 bacterium | reverse complement strand
CGTTGGATGAGTGGCTTAGTCAACGGTCTGCAAAACCGTGTACGGCGGTTCGAATCCGCCACGAACCTCTGAGAGGCTGCCCAAACGGGTAGCCTCTCATTTTTTATCCCACCCACCCCATTTTAAGATTAAATAAGATTTGTGTGCTCGATTTTTGCTCAACATCGATATTATCTTTGCAAAACGAATTGGCAAAGATATGCTTAAAAACATACGATGCTCTTATAAATTATATTAAGAAAAATCGTAACTTTGTAACCTAACATAGATTTCATCTGTAAATGACCTCAAAATAAAATCAATGACATACGGCGAGAGCCGAAAGATATTTTTTTGGAATACCTAAGTAGATGTTAAAGGCTTTGGTCAGCCTACAGATGCTATTTGGGTATTCTCGCTTTTAATATTATGGCAAAGAAAACCAAATCATATTCACAGGTTCAGGCTACCGACGAACTGGAGCAGCTTGGTAAGCGTGGCACTTCGGCGCCGGAGTTCATTTATGACCTCCTGCGCATCTTCGCCGGATATGGCGACGGCCAGGTACGCCGTACCAAGGACGGCCCCGGAAATCTTGCCAAAGACGGCGAAACCGTCCTTATCAAGAATCTTGTCGCATATCGCGAAGCCGGAGTCAACACGCTTAACGTCGATTGCTCGAAGATGTACGACGTTATCAACGACATGCGCGATGACGCGAAGATTGCCAAGCACTCGCCACGTCTTTACATCACAAGCAACGGTGTTTTCGTTGTGGCCTACGACCCCAAAGGAAACGACTGGTACGAAAACCGCATCGACCTTCTCTGGAAAGACTTTGAATTTTTCACACCACTTGCAGGTATCGAAAAAATTCAGTTCACCGAGGAAGCTGAGGTCGACGTAAAGTCTGCCGAGTTGATGGCGAAGCTCTTTGATGATATTCGCCGCTACAATGACATCCGCGATCCTCAGACCGTTCATGCGCTCAACGTGTTCATGTCTCGTCTGCTTTTCTGCTTCTTTGCCGAAGACACAGGCCTTTTCCCCGAAGACAACCTGTTTACCAACACGCTCAAAACTCACACAAAAGAGGATGGCTCCGACCTCGGCGAGTTTATTGACCGTGCGTTCCTTGCCATGTCGACCAACGACCCCACAGTGCTTTCTACCTTGCCGAAGCTATATGAGGTTTTCCCATACGTCAATGGCGGACTGTTCCGCGACCGATATCCCATTCCGGTGTTGTCGCGCCGCGCCCGTACCTTGATACTCAACTGCGGCGAATACAACTGGCGCGAAATCAACCCAGACATATTCGGCTCGATGATACAGGCTGTTGTTACTCCTGAACATCGCGCGGGTCTCGGTATGCACTATACCTCGGTGCCGAACATCGAAAAGGTTATACGTCCGCTTTTCCTTGACGCTCTCGAAGAAGAATTTGAAGCTGCTTGTGCTGAAGCTCGCGAAAAAATGGCAAAGAAAATTAACCCTGACCGCGCTTCTCAACGTCTCCACACCCTGCTCACTCGACTTTCAAAAATCAAATTCTTTGACCCGGCCTGCGGTAGTGGAAACTTCCTTATCATCGCTTATAAGCGACTACGTGAGCTCGAAATCCGCATCTGGAAAGCGATGCGCGAGATTAGCGGTATAGCGCTGCTGCCATTTTCCAACATAACACTTACGCAGTTCTACGGTATCGAACTCGACGAGTATGCCGCTGATACCGCCACACTCTCCATGTGGCTCGCCGAACATCAGATGAATGTTAAGTTTCAGGAAGAACTTTTTGTCCTCCCCGAAACCTTGCCATTGAAACCATCCGGCCATATAGTCTGCGGCAACGCTTGTCGCCTCGACTGGAACACCGTCTGCCCCCACACCCCCGAAGATGAAGTCTACATCATGGGCAATCCGCCGTATCTTGGTAGCGCATGGCAAGATGATTCTCAGAAAGATGATATGAAGGTTGTTTTTAAAGGTCAAAAGAACTTTAAAAATCTGGACTATATTGCCTGTTGGTTCTGGAAAGGCTACAAATATATTAGAGATTCGTATTCCCAGTGTGCATTTGTTAGCACAAATAGTATTTCTCAAGGTGAACAAGTATCATTGTTATGGGAACCAATCTTGAATGATTCAGTAAAAATTTCATTTGCTGTACAATCATTCCGATGGAATAATAATGCTAAAAACAATGCTACTGTTACTTGCGTAATTGTTGGACTATGTTCCAAAGCAAAATATACGCCAAGGCTCTATGCGAATGGGACTAAACGTATTGTAGAGCATATAAATGGATATCTTATGCCTACTCAGGATATTGCAATAGGGCGTATATCATCACCCATTTCAAACTTGCCATTGATTTGCAAGGGTAGTATGGCTCGCGACGAGGGCTTTCTACTTCTTGATGAAGACCAAAAAGATAGACTAATCTCATCCCATCCTGAGATAAAACATATAATAAAACCTTTTATAGGTGCAGCTGAATTTTTAAGGGATATACCTCGCTATTGTTTGTGGATGAATCAAGAAGATTTTGAACAATATGGAGAAATCCCTGAAATCAAAGAACGCCTAACTGCTGTTAGGAATAGCCGAGCTAAAAGTAAGGCGCCAAGCACACAAGCTTATGCAGATAAGCCATACTTATTTGTTCAGCGGACCTACGAAGAATTACCATTTGTGTATATTCCTCAAGTAACATCTGAAAGAAGAAAATATGTACCCATTGGACTGTTCAATTCAGGAACCGTTACTTCGGACAAAGCTTTTTCTATTTATAATGGCGGTCTCAAGGTTTTTGCAATAGTCTCATCTTATATGCATATTCTGTGGTTCAAGACATTTGGAGGTCGCTTGGAAACTCGATATAGCTATTCCTCTAATATGTGTTATAATTCATTCCCATTCCCGAAACTCACAACAGCCGAGAAAGTGGAACTGGAGCGTCTTGCGCAGAACATTCTCAACATCCGAGATGAGAATTTCGACATGACGCTCGGCGAAATGTATAATCCGGAAACCATGCCGGAGGAACTGCGCGAGGCTCACCATCTGCTTGACCTCGCCGTGGAGCGGATATACCGCCCCAAGCCGTTCACTTCTGACGAAGAACGCCTCGAACATCTTTTCAAACTCTACGCCAAAATGACTAAGAAATGAGCAATCGGTTTCTGAAAATCAGCGGCGACTATACCGGCTGGAATATATATCGCAAATCGGTGATAATCTGCGATGTGACAGAGCTTTTTATCAACCGGGCCCTGCCTCACGGTTTGCGCACGATAGACCAGATGCGACAGGCCGCGCGTTCATGCAAACAAAATATAGTGGAGGGTGTAAGCGACAGTACTGTTTCGGCAGAAATATGCATAAAATTGCTCGGTGTGGCACGCGGCTCGGTGCGCGAACTACTCGAGGACTATGGCGACTACCTGCGGCAAAACGATTTGGAAATCTGGGCTGCAAACGACGATCGCACCCTCGCAACTCGGGCCTACTGCATAAAGAATGACGACCCCCGTGATTTCGTGGCAAAATGCCGCGAGCGTAGCAATGAGACGGTGGCCAATATCATGATAACCCAGATTCGCCAAATTGACTCTATGCTGGCAAAGCTGCTCAAGAAGGTTGAGGCAGAGTTTTTGGCCGAAGGCGGTATAAAAGAGGCCATGTCGAAAGCTCGACGCCAATCGCGCGGATACTGATAAAGAAACTGTAGTGCATAAGACCTATAAGATTTATAAGATTTTATAAAACCCACATAAATATGACAAATCTCGTCGAAGTACAATATGCCCAAACGGGCAAGTCGAGCAATACCGATGCGCTCGGAATGCGTGAGATGCAGTCGATGGTCTACGCTCAGCGCCATCGTCAGCACTTGCTTGTCAAGGCTCCACCGGCATCGGGTAAAAGCCGCGCCATGATGTTTGTGGCTCTTGATAAACTCGCCAATCAGGGCGTGAAGAAAGTAATCGTGGCTGTTCCTCAGCAAAATATCGGTCGAAGCTTCAAGGACACCCCCTTGAAGAAGTTCGGATTTTTTGCAGACTGGAACGTAGCCTCTTATTGGAACCTTTGCCTCAATGCCGGAAGCGAGAACTCCAAGAAGTCGATTGTCCGAGAATTTCTCGATCATCCCACCGCTACTAAACTCGTCTGCACCCATGCTACGCTCCTTAACTCGCTCAACGGCATAGATGCGCGAAAACTCGACAACGTGTTCTTCGGCATAGACGAGTTTCACCACGGTTCGGCTGACGAGGGCAACCGCCTCGGCACTCTCATTCGCCGACTACTCAACGAAACATCGGCCCACATACTCGCCATGACCGGCTCATATTTCCGAGGTGATGCCGTTCCGGTTATGCGCCCTGAAGACGAGGCGATGTTTCAACCAACAATAAACTACAACTACTATCAGCAGCTCAACGGCTACAAATGGCTGAAAAGCCTTGGTATAGGCTACAGCTTCTTCCAAGGCAATTATCTTACAGCCATTCCCGATGTACTCGATACTTATAAGAAAACCCTTATCCATATTCCACACCCCAACAGTAAGACCGGGGCGTTTATGAATAAGCACGACCAGGTGGCAGAAATTATCAAGTATATCGGCGAGATTGTAGACCGTGACTATAATAACTATCTCTACAAGGTGGAAACTGCAGATGGCCGTATTCTTACCGTCGGAGACCTCGTAGAGGATAGCAAAGAGCAACGCGATGCTTTACAGTCCTATCTGCAACGCATGAACAGCCGCGATTCGCTCGACATTCTTATCGCCCTCGGCACCGCTAAGGAGGGCTTCGATTGGGAATGGTGCGAACACTGTATCACCATCGGTATCCGTGCCTCGCTGACTGAGGTTGTGCAAATCATCGGTCGTTGTACCCGCGACTGCGAGGGTAAGACCCACGCGCAGTTTACCAACCTCATTCCTTGTCCTGATGCAGCACAAGACGATGTTTCTATGGCGGTCAACGACTTCCTGAAAGCCATATCCGCATCATTGCTCATGGAGCAAGTTATGGCTCCAAGATGGAACTTCAAGACCAAAGTCGATGATGGAAACACGCCCGAAAAGCCAAATAAGCCGGGCGTAGATGACCACGTTATTGAGGTCAAAGACCTACCGAAGCTAAACGAGAAGACCAAGGCCATCGTAGAGAACGACCTTGACACACTCGTTGCCACTACGCTCTCTGATAAAAATATCCGAGAGGCTATAATCGGCGAGGGTATGGCCGAAATGATTACCGAGGTTTATATACCCAAGATAATCCGCGACACATATCCCAATCTTAACGAGGAAGAAGTCGATGCGGTTGCAAAGCACACAATCCTGACTATCGCCACACAGGGAGAGCAGGTTGTAGGCCCCGATGATTCCGGCAATAATTTCATCAAGATTGCCAACAAGTTCATCAATCTCAATGATCTTGACATCAACCTTATTGCCGAAATTAACCCTTTCCAACGCGCATACGAGGTAGTCAGCAAATCGCTTACTCCTGAAGTGCTCCGCACCATCCAATATGTTATCGAGGATAAGCGCTCTGAGAAGCTGACTGATGAAGAAGCAATTTTGCTATTCACAAAATATCTTCCCAAATGGCGCGAGGAAAATCCGGGCAAAGTAAAGCCGGAGATAACCGACGGCGACCCTCTGGCTCGCCGCATAGCTATGGCTATCGAACATCTCCGTCAACTCAAACGCACTAAACTCGCACAGCAGCAATGATAAACTGGGAAAAGGAACTCGAAATAATATTTAGCGACCCTCTCTTGGCCGATGTTACCGCTCCACGAAAGCGGGCAACATCGAGCGACCGACTTATTGCCGGTTTCCAAGAGATACTTGCCTTCTACGAAGCCAATGGTCGACTCCCTGAAGATACGACCGAAGAAGCCTCGCTATTCCATAAATGGACCGGGCTTCTGAAAAGCGAAAAGAAGATTGAGCGGTGTCGCCCATTTGATGACCTCGGTATTCTTCCTCAGCCTTTACAGACAGTGGAAGAACCGCAAACCGAATATCACCGTGAACTGACTGAGGAAGAACAGCTTGAAGAAATACTAAATGACCCATTGCTCGCTGATATTGAAGATGGTGTTGATCTCGGTCTGTTTGACGTGCCCGAATATATGCGCCAACGCCTTGAAGCTCGTAAAGAAGCCGAATATATCGGCAAACGTCGCCCCTGTGAAGACTTCGACAATTTCGCCGATGGTTTCAAAGAGATTCAGCAAGGATTGAAATCGGGCAAATACAAGCTCATCAAGTTCAGTATCAAAAGCCTAAAAGTCGGCAGCTACTTCGTTGAAGATGGAATGATAGGTTATCTCGCCGCCTTTGATGATGAAGGAATAAATCGTCATGGCGACCGCGACGGTCGGACAAGAGTAATATATGAGAATGGCGTCGAATCAGACATCAAATATAAAACTATCGCTAAAAACTTATCCGTTACCGGATATTCCGTGGTAGATTGTTCCGATTTGACCGATGAAGATTTTGAGAAGGGCTTCACTCTCACCGACAAGGACGTTGAAAGCGGTACTATCTATGTGCTGCGCTCAAAATCTTCTCGCCCTGAAATCGCCGCTCTCAAAGACCTCTACAAAATCGGCTTTACAGTTACCTCGGTAGAAAGCCGTATAGCCAACGCTAAGAACGAGCCGACCTATCTTTGTGCCGATGTTGAGGTTGTGGCTACATGGAAAGTCTACAATGTAAAATCTTCGACTTTCGAGGCTCTTATCCATAAGTTATTTGCACCAGTCCAATTACAAGTTACTGTCGACGGACACTGGCCCAAGGAATGGTTTATTGTTCCGTTCAAGGTAATTGAGGAGGCTATAAAATTTATCATTGCTCGTAAACCTATCGCTTATGATGCAGATATTCGGCAAATTATACTCTTAAATA
>SFVH01000018.1 GCA_004561555.1 bacterium | reverse complement strand
TTTTGCGGCCCTTCATGCACATTTAAGAAATGACCCACACCATGACCCGTGCCGTGCCAATAAGTCATACAATCCTTCCACAGATATTGGCGAGCAAGCGCATCAAGCTGACTGCCTCGAGTACCCGTAGGGAAGATTGCGGAGCCGAGAGCAATATGCCCCTTAAGCACAAGGGTATAGTCGTGGCGTTCAGAGGCAGTGGTATCACCCAGAGTGATGGTACGAGTAATGTCGGTAGTGCCGTCAAGATATTGCCCACCGGTGTCAATCAGTAGAAGTCCCGAAGGATGGATATCGGCGGCACTGTCCTTTGTGGGCTCATAATGCACGATAGCGCCATGCTCTTTGTATCCGGCAATCATTCCGAAACTCTCACCGCGATAGAGAGGGCTTTCGCTTCTGAATTCCACAGCTTTTTCAGCCACCTTCCACTCGTTGATAGTGCCAGACGCCACATTGTCTTCAATCCACTTAAACAGTTTCACCAAAGCCACTCCGTCGCGCACCATTGCATTGCGAGTGCCCTGTATCTGAACATCATTTTTCACCGCTTTAAGCAAAGCCACCGGCGATTGCGCATAGACTACGCTGCTATTAACAATGCTTCTGCCAATAGCATCGCTGGTCTTTGCAGCGTCAAGCAATACCGTTTTATCTTTAAGATGAGAGAGAAACTTCTCCACCCCATTGTAGTCGGCGATTTTCACATTGCTCTTTGACAACTCCTCAGCCACTTCTTTATCCACCTTTCGCGTGTCGATAAACAACACCGAACCTTCATCGCTGACATAAGCATAAGCATAAGCCACCGGATTAAACTCTACATCAGAGCAACGGATGTTGAACGTCCATGCCACTTCGTCGAGCGCCGACAGCAACGTGGCATCAGCGCCTTGCTTCTCACAAGCCTGCAACAAACGAGCTATTTTGCTCGACGTAGCTTCTCCGGAATATTTCTCTTCATGTAGGAATATTTTCTCTAACGGCAACTCCGGACGGTCGGTGTAGATTGACGGAAAAGGGTCGAAATCTGTGGCAAGCTGAAAGCCATTGTCGCCACAAAATTGCTCCAAACGAGAAGTAGCTACAAGCGAAAACAACCTGCCGTCGATAGCCACCACGCTTCCTTCATCGAGCACCTCTGCAAGCCATTCTTGAATGGTGGGGTCGCTACCACCATCCTCTTTTTTCATTTCCACTCCCGTGCCATCCAATTCGATGGCGGCTTGTAGGAAATAGCGAGAGTCGGTCCACAATCCCGCTTTATCAAGTGTAATTGCAGCCGTGCCATTGGAGCCGGTAAAGCCGGTAGCCCAATCACGCACCTTCCAATGGTCGCTGATATATTCGCTTTGATGAGGGTCGGTGCCGGGTACTATCACCGCATCAACATGAGATTTACGCATCACTTCGCGCAACATCTCCAAATGTTTTACAACTTCGTTCATCTCAAATAATTTTTAGATGATTATTTTTTCACAATCTTCAGTCGGTCTAATGCTACATAAGTAGGTGTATTAATGCCCCATTGACCCACATCGCTCGATTGCATTTGCAAATAAATATATTTCAAACTTCCTTTGGCATTGAGAGGCAACAAGTTGACTACAGTCCAATCCTTTATAATATAATGATTTACATCTGAATCAGCACGATAGTCGGCAAGATATTGTTCCACAGGACCGACAACAGTGCCTTCGATAGTCACACCATAAAACTCCACCTTATACCAATCTCCGGCAGCAAACGTTTTCGACCATGGCGTACCGTCTTTAATGGCATAATAAGTATAGGAGGTATTATTTACCCACACATACTCGGCTTCAAAAGCCGAAGCATCAGCCATCTCAATCTTCAACGACGGCGATTCGGGCTCGATGCCTTCCGAACTATTCCAATAACCCACCACATACGGCGTGCCTACACCAACGATGCCGCCACCCGACATCGATGTGCAATCGTGGTTAATCCACGAGTCGTCGGTGCTTTGACTATAATCAGTGAGGTCTTTTGAGCGCGTCAACACAAACCCGCTCCAATAGCTACCCCATTCGCTCACAGTGGCACTATGTGAAAATCTCACACCCAAACAATCAAATCCCATAACGTCAGGATTAAGCTTGTCAACCCATTCGCCACTGTCTTTATAGTTGGCTTCGACTAAAGAAAAGTCGGTTATCACTGAGTTTTCGGGCTCGTTATCACTACACGAAGTGGCTACAAATGCCATCGTCACACAAGAAATCACACAAATCTTACGGAAAGCTTTATTCATTATTCGTTTTTATTTTAAAGTAATATGTTTTGTAGAAATTGTTTCTGATAAAAACACCGAAGCCATAGAGCTGAAATTCTCCGAAGATTCGGTGGTTTGATATTCACAGCCACCACCCTTTGAGCACCGACACTCCATTTCGGGATGTCGCTCAAGATAGCTTTGCAAACTGTCTGCCACAATAGCACCCTGTTTCACGACAGTCACTCCTTGAGGCATATACTGCATAATCTTGTGGTAAAGCAACGGATAGTGAGTGCATCCCAACACTACGGTGTCGATTTCAGCATCAAGAGAAAACAGTTGGTCGATATATTTCTTCACAAAATAGTCGGCACCCGAGCCTTCCCACTCCCTACATTCCACCAACGGCACCCACATAGGGCAAGGCTGTCCGTAGGTGACAAACCCAGGATACATCTTCCCTATCTCGATGGGATAGCTCTCGCTCTTTATCGTGCCGGCAGTGCCCAAAATGCCTATCTTACCAGTCTTTGTGATGCTCCCCAACACCTCCACTGTGGGACGTATCACCCCCAACACTCTGCGGGTGGGGTCAATCTTCGGTAAATCGCATTGCTGAATGGTGCGTAGTGCCTTTGCTGAAGCTGTGTTACATGCCAATATCACTAATCGGCAACCACTATCAAATAGATGTTTCACCGCCTCCAACGTGAATTGATACACTATATCAAACGAGCGACTGCCATAAGGCGCTCTCGCATTGTCACCCAAATAAATATAGTCGTATTGTGGCAATAACTTTCTTATCTCCGACAAAATTGTAAGTCCGCCATAACCGGAATCAAACACCCCGATTGGACCGACATCATTATTACAATCTTCTATTATCATTATGCCAGTTTGCTTTCCGCAAAGTTAATAAGTTGACGGCAAAGTTGCAAGTTTTACACCCTAAATCCACGGCAACAGATAAGCAATCGTTATGGCAATTATGCAACAAAGGCTTGACGCAATCATTCGTCAAACCTCTGTCTATTGATAGGAAAAATATATTCTCTAAGAATTATTTAAGAGCATCTTTTACTGCATCGTTAGGCACCATTTCTTCTTTAAACACATATGCGCCTGTCTTCGGTGACTTTACAGCCTTAATGATTTTGCTGTAGGTACGTCCTTCACCGGTTTGGAGAGTTGCGACTGTTTTCTTTGCCATAGCTTATACTCTTATTTGATTTCTTTGTGAACGGTTACACGCTTAAGGATGGGGTTGTATTTCTTCAACTCCAAACGCTCTGTAGTATTCTTGCGGTTTTTGGTTGTTACATAGCGAGAGGTACCCGGCATACCGCTATCCTTGTGCTCGGTGCATTCAAGGATTACCTGTACTCTATTGCCTTTTGCTTTCTTTGCCATTTTTATTCTGCTGTTTTAATGCTGGTTAAGTAACCCTTTTCAGCTGCTTGCTTGATTGCAGCGTTAAGACCGATTTTGTTGATAGTGCGGAGACCTGCGGCTGACACGGTGAGACGAATCCACAAACCTTGTTCAACCCAGAAGAATCTTCTGTTGAAAAGGTTTACCTCGAATTTACGCTTTGTTCTTCTCTTCGAGTGAGATACGTTGTTGCCTACGGCCGCTTTTCTGCCTGTAATTTGACAAACTTTTGACATGGCTATAATCTAATTTTTATTATTTCAAACAATAATCCTCAAAACAGAGTGCAAAGTAAGTGATTTTTTGAATAATAACCAAATTTTTCACTGTTTTTTTTGCTTTATGAGCATTTTTATCATTTCGAGGATAGCTATCGTTGTGGCATGATTAATCACTCGCTCTCGGTTTCCGGCAAATCGGCACAGGCGACTTTCAGTGACACCGCGGAGTGTTACCGCCATCCAAACCGTGCCCACCGGCTTGTCGGGGGTGCCGCCCGCAGGCCCTGCCACTCCGGAGGTCGCAATGGCACAATCCACGCCGAGCACTTTAGCCACACCTTCTGCCATCTGCCTTACTACCGTTTCGCTCACCGCTCCTTCGTTAGAGATATCGTCGATATTCACTCCCAACACTTTGGTTTTCACATCATTGGCATACGACACCACACTGCCTGCATAATAGTCGGAGCTACCGGCCACAAGGGTGATTTCGTGGGATATATTTCCTCCTGTACAGCTCTCGGCAGTGGCTATCGTCAGCGATTGCTCTCGTAGCAAATTGCCGAGGATGGCTGCCGGAGTGAGGTCGCTGTCGGCAATGATGTCACTTCCGAGGATGGACTTCAAAGCTGCGCCTTGCTCACTCATTGCTGCAGCAAGGACATTGCGGTCGGAATGCCGTCCGGTGAGTCGTAAGCGTATCACCCCGGGCTTGGGAAGATAAGCAAGATGCAAAAACGGAGGCAACTGCTTTTCATAGTCGTCAAGCTTGCCGGCAACGGCACTTTCGGTGTTGTTAATGACGATATATGTTGCATGGGTTAACACAGTAGTCGTGTCATACTTTTGTTTCAGTCGCGGGAACACCTCGGTGGCAAACATCTCTTTGGTCTCAAAGGGCACTCCGGGCATTGATACAAGCACTTTGCCCTCTTTCTCAAACCACATCAATGGGGCTGTACCCACACGATTTTGTATCACTGTGCACGACGATGGCACCCAGGCTTGCGCCGCTGTAAGAGGATTTATCTTAAAACCCCGTTTAGTCACCACCTCAAGCACATTTTTCTCTACCTCCGTGTCATAAATCATCTCGCCTCCGAAATAGTCGCAAAGCACTTGCTTTGTGATGTCGTCTTTTGTCGGACCAAGGCCGCCGGTGGTGAGCACCACATCGGTTTCTTCAAAAGCTTGAGATATGGCTCTACGGATAGCTTCGGCATCGTCGGCAACCACCCTCACGCTCTCCACCTCCCATCCGTCGGGATTAATCATCGAGGCGATCATCCCGGAATTGGTGTCTACCACCTGCCCTATCAGGAGCTCATCGCCGATGGCAATAATTGATACTTTCATCTTGACTATTCCTTATTTATACTTCTACCCTTGCAAACGGCGCAATGTCGAGGTCGCAAAATTGCCCGTCTTTATATTTGAAATACCCGGCAATAGCCACCATTGCGGCATTGTCGGTGGTAAAGGTGCGCTTCGGGATAAACGCTTTGAGATGGCGTTGTCGGCAAAAGTCAGCCACCGCTTCTCGCACGCCCGAATTGGCAGACACGCCACCACCGATAGCAAGTTGCTTTATCTCGGGATGAAGGGCAACAGCCTTTTTGAGCTTATCAAGAAGGATTTCAATAATCGTGCGTTGCAACGATGCGGCAAGGTCGGCTTTATTCTTTTCGATAAAGTCAGCATCTGATTTCAAAGCATCGCGAAGTGTATAAAGAAATGACGTCTTCAAACCGCTGAAGCTGTAGTCCAGCCCCGGAATGTGAGGCTTGGAAAATTTAAACCTCGAGGCGTCGCCTTCAGCCGCCAAGCGGTCAATATAAGGGCCACCGGGATAGGGCAACCCCATCACTTTGGCACACTTATCAAACGCTTCGCCGGCAGCATCGTCGATGGTCTGTCCGAGGATGCGCATCTTGTTGTAGTCTTCTACAATGATAATCTGCGAATTACCGCCCGAAATAAGCAAACACATATATGGGAAGTGAGGCACCTCTGTGGTGTCGTCTTCCTTAATAAAGTGGGCGAGCACATGCCCGTGAAGGTGATTAACCTCTACCATCGGTATGCCCAACGCCGTAGAAAAACCTTTGGCAAACGATGTGCCCACAAGCAACGAGCCTATAAGCCCCGGACCGGCAGTAAAAGCAATAGCACTGAGGTCTTTCTTGTCGATGCCGGCGCGCTTGATTGCTTCCGACACCACCGGCACTATGTTTTGCTGATGTGCACGCGAAGCCAACTCCGGCACCACACCACCATAGGCTTCATGCACACTCTGACTCGCAATCACATTGCTCAACAACACCCCGTCGCAAATAACCGCCGCCGAGGTGTCGTCACACGATGATTCGATGCCTAATATAATATCACTCATAAATGTCTTTTATCAATTTGCAGTGCAAAGTTACGACAAAATAGTGGAAGCCGAACGAAAAACAAAATGAATTTACTACTTTTGCAGAAAATATTTAAATCATGCGACATTCAAAAAACAGGGCTCTCGGCGGTGTGCGACGCGTAGACACTAAATACACTCAGTTTGTAGCTAAGGAGGAGATGTTTTTGCTGGATTTTATTATGAAAAGCCTTGCAGGCGTAAGTAAGACAAAGGCAAAATCAATCCTTTCTTATGGCGGTGTACTTGTAGAGAAAGAGCCGGTCACCAAATATAATTTTCTTGTTAAGCCGGGGATGATTGTCGAAATCAGCAAGCATCCCGGCGGCAATCAGAGAGGATTTGACTACACCCCGTTTTTCGACATCGTCTACGAAGACGCCGATGTGATTGTCGTAAATAAGGCTGAGGAGGTGCTATCTATGGGTGTGGGACACAACAGCCTGAATATGAAAGATTTATTAGACCGATATTTTGTTGACTCTCGACAGAATTGCACCGCACACGTGGTGCATCGTTTAGACGCTCGCACCACCGGTCTGATGATGTATGCCAAAAGCATCGAAGCACAACAGTTGCTCACCGCCGACTGGCAAAAAACAATCATTGACCGCCGATATGTGGCTGTCGTGGAAGGCGAAATGGACCAAAACCAAGGGAGCGTGAAAAGTTGGCTGAAAGACACCGACAGATTTAAGATTATCAGCAGTCGCACAGATAACGGCGGAAAATGGGCTTGGACCGATTGGCGCTTATTGGAAAAAGCAAACGGACTGTCGCTTATCGAATTACACTTACACACAGGACGAAAAAATCAGATACGAGCTCATATGTCGGTCATTCACCATCCTATTTTGGGCGACTACAAATACGGGGCTAAAATCGATGAGGCAAAAAGGATGTGTTTACACGCTTATAAATTAGCGTTTTATCAGCCTTACACCCACGAGCCTTTGCATTTCGAAACCCCATTTCCGGCATACTTCACTCAATTCTTCAAATAAAAATATTTTGATATTTCCAAGAGTTGGCGTACCTTTGTAAATTGTAGAAAATTGGCGTTGGCAACACCTTTCGCCCCTCAACAATTTACTGACGTGAAACAAAGAAAACATTTAGCAATATTAGGAAGTACCGGCTCTATCGGCACTCAGACCCTTGATGTCGTAAGCGAATATCCCGACCATCTATACCCGTCGGTGCTCACTGCTCATAGCAACGTGGCGCTCCTCATACAACAAGCGCGACGCTTCAAGCCTCGCAAAGTGGTGATTGCGCGCGCCGACCTCTATAGCACTCTTAAAGAAGCTCTTGCCGGAGAGCCTATTGAGGTGGCTTGCGGAGCAAAGGCTATAGCGGAGGCGGCAGCAGCTCCCGACATCGACATGGTGGTGACGGCAATGGTGGGTTATAGCGGTTTGGAGCCGACGATAAGCGCCATCCGTGCCGGGAAAAAGATTGCTCTTGCCAATAAAGAAACTCTGGTTGTGGCAGGCGAGCTTATCACCGGATTGGTCAAAGAACATAAATCGGAGTTAATCCCCGTCGACTCAGAACATTCCGCCATTTTCCAATGTCTGACAGGAGAAAGCCTTGAAGCAGTGGAGCGACTGATACTAACAGCCTCGGGCGGTCCTTTCCGCACTCTATCAAAAGATAAACTGCACCATGTCACTCGCGAGGATGCTTTGCGCCACCCAAATTGGAATATGGGGGCAAAAGTGACTATCGATTCGGCTTCAATGATGAACAAAGGATTTGAGATGATTGAAGCTCATTGGCTCTTCAACATTCCTCCCGACAACATCGAAGTGGTGGTGCATCCTCAATCGATTGTCCATTCGATGGTGGCTTATAAAGACGGCTCGGTAAAAGCGCAGCTCGGATTGACCGATATGCGATTGCCAATAAGATATGCCGTAAACTATCCGGAACGGTTACCATCGAAATGTCAGAAACTGAAAGTGTGCGATTTCGCAAATCTTACGTTTGAAAGCCCCGACTACGACAAGTTTCCGCTTTTAGGGATGGCTTTTGATGCCATACGCCGCGGTGGCAATATTCCCTGTGCTCTTAATGCTGCCAACGAGATTGCTGTAGCGGCATTTCTGGCAGAGAAAATCGGGTTTATGGAGATGCCGGAGCTGGTGGCGGAAACCATCGCTCGTTGCCCCTATGTGCCGTCGGCAAGCTACGACGATTTGGTGAGCACAAATGCGGAAATGAGACGTGTAGCTGAAGAATTAATCAAGTAAAAAATATTATTATACAATTTACAACTGAATAATGGAATCAACATTTTGGATAAAAGCCGCCCAACTCATTGCGGCATTCGCCTTGCTCGTGATTGTGCATGAGTTTGGTCACTATATCTTTGCGCGTATGTTTGGCATCAAGGTTGAGAAGTTTTACCTCTTCTTCAACCCATGGTTTAGTTTGTTTAAGTGGAAACCCAAAAAGAAAGGCAACAGCGAGCGTCCCTCCTGGCGCGACACGGAATATGGCATCGGATGGCTCCCTCTCGGAGGCTACTGCAAAATTGCCGGGATGATTGACGAGTCGATGGACAAAGAGCAGATGGCTCAACCCATGAAAAGCTGGGAATTTCGCGCTAAGCCGGCATGGCAACGATTGCTGGTGATGGTTGCCGGTGTGCTGTTTAATTTCTTGCTGGCAATTGTGATTTATGCCGGAATAGCTTACACCTGGGGCGACAAATATATCAACTTCGAAGATGCTGAATTGGGTATGCAATTCAGCGAGCCGGCAAAGACCGACCTCGGATTTTGCGATGGCGACATCCTTCTCGCTGCCGACGGCGAGCGCCTTGACGCCTCCGACTTTGCTCTTGCCACACAGACATTGCTTGAAGCCAAAACGGTGACAGTGAAGCGCAACGGCTCTACCATCGACCTTCAGATGCCCGATAATGCGTTGGTGAAGATTAGCAAAAAACTTAAAGACACGGAGTCGATGTTTATGGCTTATCGCTTCCCGGTGGTAGTGAAAGATGTTGTGGCAGGACAGCCGGCGGCATCTTCATCTCTGAAAGCCGGCGACCGAATCGTGGCTATCGACACGGTAAAGACGGAAGCCTGGGATACGTTTAACAAGGCGCTAATGGAGCGTAAGGATAAAGACATTAATATCACCTATTTGCGCAACGGAAAGGAAGAAGTCACTTCGCTACACACTTCAGAAGCAGGGAAAATTGGCATTCAGCTCACTCCTATCGATGAGATTTTCAAGACTCAAACCATCGAATATGGACTGCTGGAGTCGGTGCCTCGCGGTGTGGAAATCGGAGTGGACCGTTTGACAAGCTATGTGAGCCAGCTGAAATATATATTCACCAAAGAGGGCGCTGAAAGCCTCGGAGGTTTTGGCGCAATCGGCGATATGTTTCCCGACTCATGGGATTGGTATAGCTTTTGGGTGATTACGGCGTTTATCTCCGTAGCATTGGCTTTTATGAATATCCTTCCTATCCCGGCGCTCGACGGCGGACACGTGGTGTTTGTAATCTATGAGATGATTACCGGCAAACAAGCAAGCGAGAAAGTGCTTGAGGTGGCAACGACTATCGGACTGGTGTTGCTCTTTGCCCTCCTCATTTATGCCAATGGTAATGATATTTATCGTTTCTTCTTTAAGTAGATGTGATATTTGAATATGATTAGTTATAAGACGATAACCCTTCGCAAAGGTAAGGAAGAAAGTCTCAAACGCTATCACCCATGGGTGTTTTCCGGAGCTATTCAGCGCATGGATAACGGCATCGAAGAGGGAGATATCGTAAACGTCACAGCCTCCGACGGCTCGATACTCGGCGTGGGTCACTATCAGATAGGAAGCATTGCCGTGAGAATGCTCGACTTCTCGGAGCGAGTGATTGACGAGACTTTTTTTGTAGAACGGTTGCAGCGAGCGTTTGATATGCGCATGACTCTCGGCTTGGTGCGCACCGACAACAACGCGTTCCGCTTGGTGCACGGAGAGGGCGATTTCCTTCCCGGCTTGGTGGTGGATATCTACGACAACACTGCCGTGGTACAAGCCCACTCTCCGGGGATGCACTTTGCCCGCAATATCATTGCCGAAGCATTGCTCAAAATTGCCGGCGGATTGGTGAAAAATGTGTATTACAAGTCGGAAACAACCTTGCCGTATAAGGCTGAGCTCGACCCTCAAAACGACTATATAATTGGGAATTTTGACGGGAATATTGCAATGGAAAACGGATTGAGTTTTTATGTGGATTGGCTGAAGGGTCAGAAAACAGGCTTCTTTGTCGACCAGCGTGACAACCGTCTGCTTCTTCAACACTATGCCAAGGACAGAAGAGTGCTCAATATGTTTTGCTATACCGGAGGCTTCTCTTTTTATGCTTTGCGCGGAGGTGCCCAAAGTGTGTGCTCGGTAGACAGTTCGGAGAAAGCCATCCGCTTGACTACCGACAATGTGGCACTCAATTTCCCCGACGACAAGCGACATCGTGCCGTAGCCACCGATGCTTTCAAGTTTTTAGCAGAGATGGGAAGCGGTGAATATGACCTCATCATCCTCGACCCTCCGGCATTTGCCAAGCATAAAAGTGCGCTGAAAAACGCGCTCATCGGCTATCGTCGCATTAATGCCAAAGCATTTGAAAAGATTGCTTCGGGGGGTATCCTTTTCACATTCTCTTGCTCACAAGCAGTGTCGAAGGAGCAGTTTCGAGTGGCTGTGTTTAGCGCAGCGGCGCAAAGCGGACGTAAGGTGAGAATACTTCATCAGCTCACCCAGCCTTCCGACCACCCTATCAACATCTATCATCCTGAAGGCGAATATCTCAAAGGATTGGTGCTTTATGTAGAATAATTTTTTTAATCAAGATAGATATGAAAAAATCAATCATCGTTTCTGCCATTGCCGCTGCGGCTATCGCCTCTCCGGCAGTGTCGACTGCAGAAGCTACAAATTTTAATTACAAAGTGGACCGTTTTGCTGACATTGAAGTGCTACGCTATCAAGTGCCGGAATTTTCCGCTCTCAGCGTAAGCCAAAAGACCCTTGTGTACTATCTCACAGAGGCTGCTCTATATGGCCGTGACATTCTCACCGACCAAAACGGCAAGCATAACCTTGCCATTCGCACCACCCTCGAAGAGATATATAAGAATTATAAAGGGAACAAAGAGAGTGCCGAATATAAAGGCTTTTTGACTTATCTGAAGCAGGTGTGGTTTGCCAACGGCATACACCACCACTATTCCACAGATAAGTTTCAACCGGCATTCTCACCGGAATTTTTCGTTAAGGAAGTGAAGGCATTACCCTCCGGAGTGCTTCCCCTTGCCAAAGGGCAAAGTGTGGATGACTTTCTAAAGGTGATTACTCCGGTGATTTTCGATGCCGAGGTGATGCCCAAGCGTGTAAATCAAGAAGCGGGACAAGACCTTATCCTTACTTCCGCCTGCAACTACTACGACGGTGGCATCACTCAAGCCGAGGTAGAGGCTTTTTATGCCAACATGAAAAATGCCGACAGCGACCCTGCCCATCCTATGTCTTACGGTCTAAATTCGCGACTGGTGAAACGTGACGGCAAGGTAGTGGAAGAAGTATATAAGGTAGGCGGACGATATTCTGAAGCCATTATCAAGATTGTTGACTGCCTCAAGAAAGCATTGCCGTTTGCCGAAAACGACCTCCAAAAGAGCCATATCGCCAAACTTATCGAATATTACGAAACAGGCAACCTTCGCACATTCGACGAATATTCGATTTTGTGGGTTGAAGATGTGGTGAGCGGTGTGGACTTCATCAATGGTTTTATCGAAAGCTATGGTGACCCTCTCGGATATAAGGGAGCATGGGAGTCGATTGTGAACTTTAAAAATCAAGCGGCTTCTCATCGCACCGAACTTATCAGCAACAACGCCCAATGGTTTGAAGACAATTCGCCCGTGGATGCTCGATTTAAGAAAGCTCAGGTGAAAGGCGTATCGGCAAAGGTTATTACCGCAGCCATCCTCGCCGGCGATGCTTATCCGGCAACTCCCATCGGCATCAATTTGCCCAATGCCAACTGGATACGCGCCGCTCACGGCTCCAAATCGGTGACTATTGAAAATATCACCGAAGCTTACGACAAGGCAGCTCAGGGCAACGGTTTTAATGCCGAGTTTGTAATCGATAAGGAGACTTCCGACTTGATGGATAAGTATCTTTTTATTACCGACAATCTTCACACAGACCTCCACGAGTGTCTCGGTCACGGCTCCGGCAAACTCCTCCCGGGGGTTGCCGACGATGCCCTCAAAGAGCATGGCTCTACTCTTGAGGAAACTCGCGCCGACCTCTTCGCACTCTATTATCTTGCCGACAGCAAGCTCATCTCGCTCGGGCTTCTCGACAATCCCGACGCTTATAAGGCTGAATACTACAAGTACATCCTTAACGGTTTGATGACCCAGCTCATGCGCATCGAATATGGCAAAAACATCGAAGAGGCTCATATGCGTAATCGCCAGCTCATCGCCGCTTGGTGTTATGAAAAGGGTAAGGTTGACAATGTAATTCAACTCTCTAAGATTAACGGTAAGACTTACATCAAAATCAACGACTACGAGAAACTGCGCAATCTATTTGGCGAGTTGCTATGTGAAATTCAGCGAATAAAGAGCGAAGGCGATTATGAAGCCGGGAAAAAACTCGTGGAAGAGTATGCAGTGAAAGTCGACCCGGCGCTTCATCGCGAAGTGCTCGACAGGTATGCATCTCTCGACATTGCGCCCTACAAAGGATTTGTCAATCCTATATATACTCCCGTGAAAGACGAAGCAGGAAACATCATCGATGTGACTGTAGACTATTCCGAAAGCTACATCGACCAAATGTTACGCTATTCGAAGTGCTATTCGCCTCTCACCAATAGATAACAGCTTTAGTAATATATTCTATCACAGGCGGCAGAGTGATTTATTCCTCTGTCGCCTGATGTTTTCTGCATTCTCTGTTTCATTTGGTAACTTTCAAATTACTATCTATTAATCTTATGCCTGCCACATCCACACCAACCGTTCCAAATAGCTATCTGACTTTGGTTTGTTTTGCAATCGCTCGACGATCGTAAAGTATTATGTCATGAGAATTAATGCTATGTCATTAAAACATTTCCAAAGAGTGATAAAGTAGAACACACGAAAGTGACTTTTCACAATCGTTACGGTATTGCCCTTACCGCTGACTTATACAAACCAAAAATGCACAAGTAAGGCTGGTCACCATTGCGGTGAGTGGCCCATACGTTGCAGTAAAGGAACAAGTATCAGACTGTCATTCTTATACAAATTAGGTTAAAAGTTATAAAATACCGCACAGAAAATAAGTTTTTTCTTTGTTTTCTGTGCAAGATTTTATAATCTTGCACAGAAAATAGTTTGTATCAATGAATATAGATGTAATAAAGAAGATACGTAACACCCCTATAACAGGCGAAGAATTGGTGGCAATGTTAGGTGATTATAAGTCGCCAACAATGAAATTGTCGCAGATGGAGAAATCAGGCGAGGTTATTCGACTGAAGCGCGGATTGTATGTGATAGACGGCAGCGTCCTCGGTTATCCGCCCTCAGCCCCAATATGTTCAAACCATATCTATGGACCTTCGTATCTTTCGCGTCATTGGGCATTAAGCTATTATGGATTGATACCCGAGAGAGTGTATGAGTTGACTGCTATATGTTTCAAGCGCACCAGGACTTTTGAAAACAAGTTAGGGCATTTTTCATATCGTCAAGTGCCAGAAGACTATTATCCAATTGGGATTAAAACAGAGAAGTATGATGGTATGACGTTTATGGTGGCCTCACCAGAAAAGGCATTATGTGACATGATTTTGACAGATTCATACGTGCCATGCCTTTCGATGGCTGCATTATACACCTATCTTGAGGAAGATATTAGATTAGATATGGACGAACTTGGCAATTTTGATATTGACATTCTTTCCCTGTGTGCACAATGTGGCAGGAAGTCAAAAACAATTGAAAACTTAATAAAAATTATCAAGCGTTATGAATCGGTTTGATGAATTAGTAGAAGGATATAGAACTCAAGGTGATAAGGAACTTAGCAACGCCCAACGTGAGGTGATGCAGAAGGTAGCTTTGGCTGGCTTGAGCCGAGGTGGTTTTTTCAAGCATGCTGCATTTTATGGTGGTACATGTCTCCGTATCTTTCACAAACTGAAGAGGTATTCCGAGGATATGGATTTCTCTTTAATAAAAAAAGATGATAATATTCATATTGAGAATTTTTTTCAACCGATTGTTGATGAGTTTAAGGCAATTGGAATGCCTGTGGAGATTGTAAAAAAAGACAAGAAGACATTCGGTAGGGTTGAATCTGCTTTTCTGAAAGAGAATACAGAAACTTACGACATAAAGTTTAAGACTCGCAAGACGCTAAAGGTAAAAATTGAATTAGACACCGACCCGCCACTACATTTTTCAACAGAACAGAAACTGCTGTTCGAGCCTTATTCTTTTTCAGTGAATTGCTTTGTGCTTCCTGATTTGTTTGCCGGAAAGATGCATGCCTTGGTATATCGGGCTTGGCAAAGAAGGATAAAAGGGCGCGACTGGTATGATTTTGAGTGGTATGTAAGACATCGTGTGCCTTTAGACTTCAGACATTTGAGAGAGAGAATACAGGAGTTTAATGGTTGCGACATATCAAAAGAAATGTTTTTGCAACAGTTAAGGGAGAAGTTGGGTAATACAGATATCAATCTTGTAAAACAGGATGTTCTGCCTTATGTTGATGATGCTCATGAACTGGATATTTGGTCAAACGACTATTTTTTACAGATAGCCGACATGGTAGAGTTTGCCCCTATATAGACAGAATGATGTCCTAAAAGTAGTTTCTTAATGAAATACGTTTTCAGATTCAGATATTTATTTTAACTCGAAGAAGTTGAGCTAAAGCGATAAACTATAAAATAATATGCAAGAGATTTTTCTCAATACCATACAGGATTTCAACAACTACCAAGGGGTGGAGACGCTTCATCCGCTGGTAAGCGTGGTGCATGTGGAGAACACTGAGCACATCAAGGAGTGTGTGATGCACTATGGCGTTTATGCCATCTATCTCAAGGAGAATAAAGGATGCAAGCTCTCTTATGGCCGCACTCCCTACGACTTCGACGAGATGACCGTGACAAGCTTTGCCCCGGGGCAGGTGGTGAATGTCGAACCAAACCCTGATGTGCCGTTTGCTAAGTTCACAGCCTTGGTATTCCATCCTGACCTGCTCAACCGTACAGCATTGGGCAGGCAGATAAGCCGCTACGAGTTCTTCGGCTATTCCGCCACCGAGGCTTTGCATCTCTCTGCTCAGGAAGTGGAAGTCTTTCGCGGTGTGCTTGCCATGATAGAGCAGGAACTGCACAGCGCCATAGACAAGCATACCCGCGAACTGATAGTTTCCAATATCGAGCTACTGTTGAACTATTGCCTTCGCTTCTACGACCGCCAGTTTATCACCCGCGAGGAAATCAACCATTCTGTGGTGAAGAAATTCATAGGACTGCTTGATGATTACATCGCAACAAAAGCCCTCCGGGATGGTTTGCCCACAGTATCTTATTTTGCAGAAAAATGCTGCCTGTCCGGCGGATATTTCGGCAATCTGGTGCGTATGGAAACAGGTCGTACCGCCAAGGATATCATCTCCGACCATCTTCTTGCTCACGCCAAACAGCTGCTTAACGGCGAAGAGCTGACCATCACTATGATAAGCAATCGTTTAGGCTTCGACTATCCCCAGCATTTCGTCCGTTTCTTTAAGTCGCATACCGGTAAGACCCCTTCCGCATACAGGAATAATCTTTAAGTTTTTTTATTGCACGGGATTGACGTTGATGACGATTCCGAATCACTAACCACTAACCAATAACCACCGCCTTGGGCGGTTTTGTTAGTTTTTGCTTTGTTTTTCGCTCGCCTTTGGGTACATTCGCTTCGTGCAAGATGGGCTGCATCTCGACAAAAGAAAATGTCAAAACAAGTTTTGATTTGCTTTTGCTCTCGATTTGCACTATCTTTGTACCTGATGAATAGCAAAAAAATAAATATGATGCAGTGGGACCGGCTGATATGCAGCAAGCGGTTGGGTATGGAACGCTACCGCAGTACGCAGGCGCAGTCGCGCAGTGACTTCCAGCGCGATTTCGACCGCCTTGTTTTTTCGTCGCCGTTCCGCCGCTTGCAGAACAAAACGCAGGTTTTCCCCTTGCCGGGAAGCATTTTCGTGCACAACCGATTGACGCACAGTTTGGAGGTGTCGTCGGTGGGCAAATCGCTTGCCAATGAGGTGTGTGTGCGGCTTGCTCCGAAATATACGGGCACCGACGTCGAAGCGAAGTTGCCTCACATTGTGGAAATTGTCGGCTCGGCATGTCTGGCTCACGACATGGGAAATCCTCCGTTCGGTCACAGTGGAGAAAAGACTATTGCGACTTATTTCTCGGAAGGTCGCGGCATGGCGATTCGCAAAATGCTCAGCGACGACGAATGGGCTGACTTGGTGAATTTCGATGGCAATGCCAATTCTTTTCGTCTGTTGTCGCATCAGTTTCGCGGACGTCGCGAGGGTGGGTTGGCGATGACTTATTCGTCGCTCGCAGCGATTGTCAAATATCCGTATCGGTCTATCGATTCGCCCAAGAAAGGCAAATTCGGCTTCTTTACGTCGGAGGCTGAATGTTTTGCCGATGTGGCTCGCGAGTTGGGGCTTATTGAGTATAGCCCGTACGTCTATGCGCGCCACCCGTTGGTTTACCTTATGGAGGCAGCCGATGATATTTGCTACCAGATTATGGACATTGAAGATGCTCACAAACTCAAGATTCTCAGTTGTGATACCGTTTTAAAGCTCTTCTTGAACTATTTCTGCGACGAGCGGCAGCAGCATATGCAGGCTGTGGTCGATTCTATCGACGACAACAATGAGAAAGTGGCGTATCTTCGTTCGTGCGTTATCGGCGAATTGGTGTCGGAGTGCGCGCAAGTGTTTGTCGACAGCGAGGAGCAAATTTTGTGCGGTGCGTTTTCGGGAAGCCTGATTGATAATATCTCGGAGCTGCCGGGACAAGCATATGCCGCATGTAGTCATACGGCGTGGACAAAACTCTACAATTCGTCGGACGTGGTCGATATCGAACTCGCCGGCAACCAGATTATCACGTTTTTGCTCGACCGACTTCTTGACGCGGTGATGAATCCCGATAAAAACTATTCGAAACTCTTGTTGAGCCGTGTGCCGCATCAGTACGACACGTCGGCGCCTACGCTTTACGGCAAAATTCAGTCGGTGCTCGACCACATCTCGGGTATGACCGACGTTTATGCCCTTGACCTATTCAGAAAACTTAACGGACTAAGCCTCCCGGCTGTCTAACAACTTGATATTATGAAGAAATTTCTAAATTTTATCGTTATTTTCGTTACTTCGTTGGTGCTCTCGTCGTATACCGTCGACGAGGTGCCTAATGTACATGTCAAGAATCGTAATTGCTATGTGACCAATCCCGACGGACTGCTTTCTGCTGAAGCGGAAGGAAAGCTGAACGTCACACTCGGCAATATATGGCAGCAGACGTCTGCCGAACCTGTTGTTGTGATTATCAAAACAATTGGCGATGAGGACTATAACGATTTTGCCACGGCTCTTTTTACGAAATGGGGCATTGGTAAAAAAGATAAGGACAATGGGGTGTTGATACTTGTTGTCGACGACATCCACAAGGCGGTCATCCGAACAGGCTACGGCTCGGAAGGTTTGCTGCCCGACATCATTTGCGGTCGCATTATTCGCGACAAGATGGCGCCGCATTTCCGCGAAGACGATTACGATAGCGGCATGCTCGAGGCAGTGAATTTTATGCACGAAATTTTGACCACGCCGGGGGCTATCGAAGAGTTGAAATCGAAATACGAAAACGATGCGGCGCAGCAAGAAGACGACCCGGAAGAACTATTTAAAGCCTTCGTCGCTTTAGCGCTTATCATAGGCTTTATCGGCTTTGTGTTTATTCTGATTATGCGCATTGTGTTGAGCGGAAAAGACTACTTTACTCGCTATCAGACGATGGCGAAATTCCGCACTCCGCTTCTGATTATCACGTTCTTAACTATGGGAATGGCGTTGCCGGCATGGTTGTTAGTATTGTGGTCGATGCGTCGCTATCGCAATCACAAGCGTAAATGTCCGAATTGCGGGAAAAAGATGTTCAAGCTCAACGAACAGGAAGACAATAATTATCTCAATGCTGCGCAAAACGTTGAGGAACAACTCAATTCGGTCGACTACGACGTGTGGCTGTGCAAGCAGTGTGGCGAAGTCGACATCCTTCCGTATGTCAACAATAAAACCGTCTACAAGGAGTGTCCGCAATGTCATGCACGTGCACTCCGTCTCGTTAGCAATCGCGTGATAAAGCAAGCCACGACGCGTGCTGCCGGCTGTGGTGTTAAGTCTTATGCTTGTAAGGGTTGCGGACATCGTTACGAACAGCAGTATACGATACCTCGCCGTGACGACGACGATATTGCAGGAGGCTTGATTGCCGGTGCTGCTATCGGTGGCGCTCTTGGCAGCAGAGGCGGCGGAGGCTTTAGTGGCGGTAGTTTCGGCGGTGGCATGACCGGCGGCGGTGGTGCTTCCGGCGGTTGGTAGAAAGCGGTTTTTAAAGCAATTATCATTATGGATTATACACCAAAACCAATAGACACGTCGGCTGTTTCACTTCCTGTTGAGCTGGAACCGCTCGTCGAACAGATGGCAAAAAACGTCCATGAAGTGTGGGCGCAAAAGCGTATCGAAGAAGGTTGGAAATATGGCAAAAAGCGCGACGACGAGTTGCGCTTGCATCCTTGTCTTGTCTCTTACGAACAACTACCGGAGATTGAGAAGGAATACGACCGTAGCACTGCGCTCGAAACGCTTAAACTGATTATAAAACTTGGTTTCACTATCGAAAAACCTTAATACAGAGTTCGTGTTATGAATAGGTGGAATAGATTCGTTTTTTGGATACTTCGAGCGCTTTCTAAAGGCGGTTTTCGCCCGATAGGTATTTTTGTCGGAATCAATATCGTGTTGGTTCTGATTATTTACGTACTGTGGTTTGTTTTTTCAGCCAGCGAAGATGCCTGGCAAATCGGCGGTGATGGAACTGATGACGATGGCATTATTCACGGATTTAAGTTTATCTTGGCTAATCTTATCCTCGACCCCGGCACGGCAGCTAACGTCCATGCTCGACACGCACTGCCTTCGCTGATTATTGCCTTTGTCGGACTCGTGTTTTTCAGCGGGCTGCTGATTTCCGTGTGGTGTAATACGGTGGAGCGTTTTGTCGACCGGTTTATGAAGGGCGAGATTGGCTTTCGCATGAAGAATCATTACGTAATTATGGGCTACCGTCCGGTGACGATTTCTTTGCTGCGCACGCTCTTTCAAAACAATCCGAAAGCGTATGTCCTTATCCAAACGATGAACGATGTCGAGAATGCACGACGCGAGGTGGTCAGCTCGTTGAAATTCGTCAGGGCGGACAAGCGCGTCGTTTTCCTCCACGGTAGCCGCACCGTCGAGAGCGACGTCGCTCGCCTATGGTTGAGCGATGCCTGCCAACTCTATATCGTTGGCGACGACCGCGACCCGCAGCACGACTCGGAGAACTTCAAAGCTTTGCAGTTGGTTTACGAGCAACTTGCCGACAAGCCGGAAGAGAGCGCTCTTTTGCCTTGCTGGGCGTTGTTCGACAGCCAATCGACATCGACTCCTTTCGAAATTGTCGACTTTGCCGACGAATGGCGCCGTCGCATTGATTTTAAGCCTATTAACTACTGCAACGAATGGGCGAAACGCGTCGTAGTCGACGGTTTTTATTACGGAAACGATGGTCAGCGTATACTTCTTCCTCGTCTCGAAGGCAGCGATTCTCTGCCTTACGATAGCGATAAATGCGTTCATTTCGTGATTGTCGGCATGAACAATATGGGCATCGCGCTCGGTGTTCAGGCTGCATTGTCGATGCACTTCCCCAACTTCGTACGCGATTCAAAATTGAAAACGCGTATAACCTTTATCGACGCGGAGATTGACAATGAAATAGAATTTTTCAAAGGTCGCTATTCCGGCTATTTTGACCTGAGCACATACTACTACAACGACTTTTCGACCGACGATTCGGTGGCAATACATCCCAAAGATAAGGGCTATCCTTACAGCGACTTCCTCGACGTTGAGTTCGAATTTGTCAAAGGTCGCATTGAGTCTGACAACGTGCGCAATTTGCTCGAGCAATGGGCTGCCGACGACGGTCAGCGGCTTTCGATAGCTATCTGCTTTTCTTCGCAGCCTAACGCTTTGGCTGCTGCTCTTTATATGCCCGAAATAGTCTATTCTAAGAATATCCCCGTATTCGTTCGTCAGGAGCAATCCGACAATCTGCTTTCAGCTCTCAAGAGCAAACTCGAAGATAATGTCTACTGCAAATTCTCCAACTTGTATCCATTCGGAATGTTGGTCAACTGCTACCGCTTCAACAACGAAACGCAACAGATGGCAAAACTCGTCAATTATGCTTATTCGATTGCCGATAAGCTGACGTCGTTCCCTTGTGAACTCGACGAAGCCGCCGCCGAGCGCGAGTGGCAGGGCTCGAAGGTCTATCAACAGTGGTCGAGCATATATAGTGCAATGACCATCGGCTTACGATTCAACGCAGTTTTTAGCAAAGGCGTGGCAGATGTCGACGATGCCGATTTGACCGACGACATAGTCGAATTGCTCGCTATGGTTGAGCACAATCGTTGGAATATGGAGAAACTCCTGTTGGGCTATCGGGCTGCAACTCGCGCTGAACTTGATGAATCTGCCAAATCGAAATTGCGTCGCAAAATATTGAAAAATCAATACTACGTGCACGATTGCATTGCGCCTTTCGACAAATTGGACGATGGTACGAAATATTATGACCGCTTAATCATCAAGATTGTCCCTTCGGCGATTCGGATTATAAAAAAATCAAGAAATTCTTAAGACTATGGCATACGATATATTTATCAGCTACCGCCGTGCCGGTGGCTACGAAACGGCAAAACATTTATACGACCTGCTTGTTCATGATGGGTTCACGGTGAGTTTCGACATCGACACTCTCCGCAACGGCTTGTGGACACAAGAACTTGAGAACCGTATTGCCGAATGTAAAGATTTCGTCATCGTTCTCAACCGTGGAGCATTCAACCGCACTGTCGATGGTAGTACACCATTAGAAAAAGATTGGCTTCGACGCGAATTGGCTAAGGCTATCGAACTGAAAAAGAACATTGTGCCCGTGCTCCTCGATGGATTTGAGTTCCCCGACAATCTGCCCGACGACATTCGCTTGGTCGCAGAAATGTCGGGTCCAAAATACAACAGTTACTACTTCGATGCTTTCTACGATAAACTCAAATCGGGTTTCCTTACAGCCAAGCCGCAACATGCGTCGCCTACGGGCGCTGTGTTGAAGTTGAGTGCTGATATGCCATGCAGCGTGTATATCGACGGCGAGAAAAAGTGCGACATTCAGCCCGGCAACATCGTAAAGTTGCCTATGAACCCCGGGCAATATTCATTGCGCTGCGTCAGCTTACTCAATCCCGCAATGTTTATCTTCATTTACGTCGAACTTGTACCCGGGCACGAGAAGTTGCAATTCATCAACCTTGCACCACAGCAAAAACCATACAATCAGCCCCGACCGCAACAGCAAGCGCCGCGTCAGGGCAGCTATCGGCCGACTCCGCAGCCTCGCAAGAAGAAAAAAGACCGCACGGCGCTCATCGTCATTGGGTGCGTCGTGGGATTCTTACTCCTATGCTTTATTGTCGGCTTTATTATTGGTGCTTTGGAAGATTCGTCAAGTTCTTACGATTATAATTATGAAGAAACCGATAGTGTAGCCGTAGATACTGACACCGATACTTATTCTCCAAGATTGTATCCTTACTACGACTCCGAGTCGGGACTATACGGCTATAAAAACAGCGACGGCGAAGTAATGTATATTCCCCAATTTGAGGAAGCCTCGACATTCGATAACGACACGGTGACAATCGTCAAAAAAGACGGCGTGTACTTGTATTTCACTGTTAGCGGATATCTATATGAGATAGCAGATTCCATCGCATATTAAGCATTATATGGGGAGTCCGGGTGACGCTCGGTTGTGGTAGTGGATTCGGGAAGTGTCTTGCATTGGTTACATTTTTCAAGCCAACCATCACACTAATTACCAATTGCAATTCATTATGCAAATCGTCGTGCCCATTGAGTTCGATTTTTTCTTGAAAAATGCAGTAAAATAAATTAAATGTACTATTTTTGCATCTATTGCAATCACAACACAATTTTTTTTTAAAAAAAAAGTATTCACTTATTAAAAGATTTAATACAATCCTTAAACCAAGAACACAAATGTGTAGACTATTTTCATTTTTAGTAACCGTCCTATTAGGCTCGCTATCTGTCATAGCAGCCTATCCAACCGATTTGTGGGTTGTAGGAAACATCAGCGACATGAACTGGAGTTATAACAATGCCGTAAAATGTACTAACCTCGGAAACGGCAAGTACCAAGCGTTGGTTTTCCGAGTAATGAACCCTAACGGCAACAACTCCGAAAAGTACTACGGCAACTTCCTGCTCACTGAGTCATTAGGCGACAATGTGACCAACCGCAAAGTGTATGGCGCGCCTGAATCGACGATTGTACGTTTATCTAACGGTCAAAGTAAGCCTTTGATAGCAGGGATAGTGGGAGCTAACTCAGGTGCGTTTAGCGACTATGCTCTGCCCGACGTAGCCGGCAGTTATATGCTCTCAATCGACTTGGCAGCCGGTACGATTTCGGTCGACAACAGTTACATACCCGACGTGATGTACCTGCTCCGAAATATGTCAGACGGCACCCCGCAGGACATTTCCGTGCAACTCAATCGAGTTGGCACTTCGCAGCAATATTCGGGCTCGGAGTTGCCGATGAAGTTTGAGGCGTCCGGCGCCTCGCAGAGATGCTACTACTTCGTTTCAGCCGCCAACGGCAACCAATGGTCGGTAATTAATGCCGAGCGCTATGGTCTGGCAAGTTCAATACAACTTGAAAACGGTACGACGAAACTAACGTCGGGCGCCGAAATGCCGCTCTTCACCCAAAAAGAAGGCACATTCGACGTCTCATTCAACCGACAAACCAAAGAACTGTCGATAAAACCGACGCACCCGGATTTATACCTCGTTGGTGCCGTTAACGGTATGACGTGGGACCAACGCGGCAGCGGCGAAAAAATCAAGTATGTGGAGTCGGAGAAATGCTATTACGCAACATTTGTGCCCAATGCGCATCCGAACGGCGTATCATTTTCTTTTATCTCTCGTTCAAACGGCAACATCTCCGAATCCGACAATCATCGCTATGCCGGGTTTGCAAGCAACCAACCTATTACAGTTGGCTCGAACGTGCTTTGCCGTGCCGATGTCTACAATGTAATCTCGAGTTATGCACTGCCGGCTAACTACTCCTGCGTGCCTCTTTATGCCCGCATTAGCCTCGACAACCAAACTATGCTCTTGCAAACCACGCCGTTTGCCAATTCCGATGCTCCAAAGGTAAACCCAACAAACGAAGTGTGGTCGCCGAACGGAAAAGTGGGTTTGGTGTCGACCATAGAAAACGGCAAGCCTTATTATAAGGTAATCAGCAACAACGAATGGGTAATCAACAAGTCGCCGCTCGGTCTCGTTTCCGATGCTGTCGACTACACTCAATACTTGTCAATTATTGGTGCTGAAACACGTCAAATCAACGAAACATACACCTTGCCTACCGGCAAGAAGAGTACCTACGTCAATAATGCCAACGAATTGACAATTCACTTGCAAACTGTAGCAGGACAACCCTTCGATATTGTGTTCCGCGTATCGGACGATGGCGTTGCGTTCCGCTATGTAATCCCGAGCCAAGACGGCAAGTCGAGCATCATTATCAAAGACGAGGCTTCTGCCGTCTATCCTGCAAATTACAAGTATCTTCTTGGACAGAAATTTGCGAGCAAGAGAAATACTCCTAACTTCCCATACGAATCATACTATGGCAAATACGGTGTTTATGGAGAATATACCGACTGGAATACAGCAGTGACCGACGCCTCCGACCCGCGTTTCAATTCTCCCGTAATGATTGGAAGTGGTAGCCAACATATTTTGATGTCTGAAGCGGAAAATATCGGGACCTACTCTCTATCGTTGCTCAAGGCATATTCGTCGCCGACGGGATGTATGATGTGGCAACATGCCGGCGATAGTTATCAAACCCACAAAGTAGACGGTAAAAACAATCTCACCGTCAAACTGCCGTTGCAAACGCCATGGCGCACGCTCCAAATCGGCGATTTGCCCACGATTTTTGCTTCTACGATGCAAGAAAACCTTTGTAAGCCTACCGAAATGACCGACCTGTCGTGGATGGAGCCCGGTGTCGCTTCTTGGGACTGGGGTGGTGTCGATGGTGGCACTTACGCACCTCTTACAAGATATGAAGCTGATGAAAAATATGCCGATATGGCTGCCAAAATGGGCTGGAAATATATCCTTATTGATGGCGGTTGGAGTGAATATGATATTCAGAACACGATTAATTACGCACACTCTAAGGGTCTTAAAGTTATTTTGTGGATGACAGCAAAACTTTCCGAAAGTACAAGTTTCTCTTTCGAGAATATGGAATCAACCCTTCGTACTTGGAAACAATGGGGTGTTGAAGGTGTTAAAATCGACTTCTGGGAAGACGACTCGCGCGAAACGATGGAACGTATGGAGTTGCTGCTTAAGCTAACTGCAAAATATAAGATGCACGTAAACTTCCACGGCTGTACACGACCTTCCGGATTGCGCCGCACATATCCTCACCTTTTCTCTTACGAAGGTATTTTGGGTGGCGAAAATAACTTCTGGGCGGATGCTAAGTATATGACTGCTCAACATAATATTAACTCAATTCTTACCAGAAATGTTGTCGGTACGGCTGACTTTACTCCGGTCGACTTTGCTTCAATAAATGGTCGTTTGAATCAGAGATATTCATTTGCTCAGAATCTTGGATTAAGCGTTGCATACGAAAACGGTCTTCTTCACGTTTGTGAGTCATATCAAAACCTTTTGCCTTATGGACCGTCTGTGATTCTGAAACGCGTTCCTGTGGCTTGGGATGAGAGCAGACTGCTCGAGGGTGCTGTCTCTCAATATCTTACAATTGCTCGACGCAAAGGCAACGACTGGTGGCTCGCCGGACTGACCGTGTCGGCTCGCACGGCTAACGTCAACCTCTCGCAACTTTTGTCCGCAGGTAAGACATATACGGCATACATCTATCGAGACGGGGATACTCGCAACAAAATTGTTGTTGAAAAACAGACTGTTACTTCTGCTTCTACATTGTCGCTTAACGAAATAGAAAACGGAGGTTTCCTCGTGCAGATTACTGAAAATGCCAATCTCGAAATGCCGATTGCCGAAACCACGTACGAGGCTGAATCGTCGGCTAACGAACTCAGCAGTGGATTGACTGTTTCTTCGGATGAAGCTATTTATACTTCAGGAGGAAAAAAGGTTGGTGGTTTAGGCTTAGGTCGCAAAATCACATTCAAAGGTATTAGTGTTCCTGAAGATGGAATCTATACAGTCACTATTTATTATACCACAAACGATACCCGCTATGCCAACTATCAAGTAAATGGTAGCGACCTCGGTTCTATTGAATTCAAGGGCAATTCCACCAGCTATTCTATGGCAAATGGCTCTTGGGTACGTCGCGATGTGGCTTTCAATGCCGGTTCAGCTAACACATTCGCTCTCGTTGCTCCTACCAGCGGTTGGTCGCCGGATATCGACCGCATTACCGTAAGCGCCAAGCAAATTGCTGATACCAATACCGACATTCCCGACAACCTTTACGTTGTTGGTTCTGTCTTCGACTCGCAGTCGTGGAAAGACTCTTACACGGCATCGGACGTATTCAAATGCTACAACGCAGGCAACGGAATATTCTACGTAAATCTCTGGACAAGCGATGTGGCAAACCGCAATTCGTTCACTTTCTCGTCCACCCTCGGCGACAATGCAACAGTGATGGCAAATCGCTATGGCGCATGCAACGCTGTGAAAACTCTACAACCGGGAACTCCGAGTAAGTTTATTTCTTTGCCTTCGGAAGGTTCTTTCAATTTCTCTTTGCCAAAGGCTAATACGATGTATTATGCAACTATCGATACTAACAATAGCACTATCAGCGTCAGAGAAGCAAGCACAACCGAACTGCCCGACGTAATCTATTTCGTTCACTCGACAAACGTGCAGGGAACGTGGGACCTCAACGATGCATCGCAACCTGCCGTAAGAAATAGTAACGGCGAATATGTATTCAATAATGTTCATATTGTAAAAGAAGGTACATACAATCAAGGTTGGTACCGTTTTGTGGCATCGCCGACAGGCGCGGCAGGCTGTATCCTGGATAACTACTTTGGTAGTATGATGTCGGACGACAACCATTTCATAACTCCAAATTCCGATATTAGATTAAACAGAGAGTTTGGCGCGGCAAATTCGTCGTTCACTAATCATGGCGTTTATGACATTGTCTTGTCTCCGTCCGACAATAGGATGTATTTGTCGACTGTCCAATCTTATCCGGAGAATCTCTATCTTGTTGGTAATGTGAACTACAGAACGTTCGATACATCGGGTGACGACTTGATTAAATGTTATAACGCAGGTAATGGCATTTACTATGTTACGATAAACTATGAAGATGGCTCTACCGACGACGGCTCTTTCTATTTCACAAATAATCCTGACGACGCTACAAATGCTAATTTCAAGTATTGTGGTACTGTCAACGATGAAACTATAGCCCTTAATCAGTCTACTTATTGCGGTAGCGCATTGCTTAACACTTCTGCTTGTTTCAAACTTGCCGGTGCAGGTAAGTATTATGCTACAATCGACCTCGTGAATAATAGCATTACTCTTGGCGATGAACCTAATATCTTATATCTCGTTCAGAATAAGTCTATTGACGAACGATTTGTCTGCAACTGGAACCTTTTTGACGAAACAAAAGTTCTTACCCGTGTCGCTCCTTTACAATATGCAGCGAAGGGGATAGTGTTAAAGCCGGACATGGATTCTAACACGAGTTACTTTAATTTCACTTCGATTCTTCCAAGGCTTGATAATCATGTGTCTTGGAATACTGTCAAAATTGACCGTTGGGGAAACCTTGAGTCTTTTGTCCCCGGCTTTTTGACCACAAATCTGAAAAACGAAAAAGAAGTATTTTATAACGGACCTTCCGGCACATATAACATCATCGTCGACTTGGGCATCAACACCGTATTGCTCTACGACGCTGACACCGAAGACTATGAAGGCTTCAAAATCCGACTCGTCAACGGTCGCGCCGCCGACACAACCTACAACGGTATGAAACTCGAACTCGGCTACTGCGGAACTACCGAATATCACGTTGCCAACTTCGTTCCCGCGTGGAATATCGGTACCGTGGGCGATTGGCCGCAATTGCTCGTCGAGAAAGATGGCATTATGCTTATGCACGGCAAGCAAGGCGAAGAATACATCAGTGGAGACGACTACAGCGCAATCAGCACCGACAAGTCGTTTACCGGAAGAACTTTCCTCAACCCGCAATTAGGTCCGTTCTACAGTCTGGTAGTCGAAGTCGACAACGGCGCAATGCGAATGATTATGATGAAAAGTGCAACCGCAGTCGACAAAATCGAGTCGCACAACGACATCGACATCCGCAGCGGCGCAGGATTCATCAAAGTGACTGGCGTCGACACCTACACCATCACGTCGATGAGTGGCATTTCGACCACATCCCGTGCCGAAACCACTTACGTTGCTCCCGGATTCTACATCGTCAAAGCCGGCAACAAGATTGAAAAAGTGATTGTCAGATAGAGCGCGAAAAGCGCAACACGCGAAGACTTTCCCCATCGAAAGTCAGCAAAAACAGAGGGTGCATCAGCGCCCTCTGTTTTTTTTGTGTAAAAGAGGAGAGATAACGCCTACGGCGAGGTAAGAGGTAAGAGGTAAGAGGACTGCTGATGCGGTTATTTGGCGTCTGCGGCGCGGTTAATGTATTGATAATGTGGTGTCTGTAGGGTCGCGCTTCTGTGCGACCGGGTAAGGACGTGTAGAACAAAGGTTTGAGTATTAGGGGAATACGTGGCAAACGTAGGGTCGCGCCTCGGTGCGACCGGGTAGGCGAGTGGAAGCCAATTGGTTTAACGTCAAGATGCAAGCTTGGAGAGCTTGCGGCACTCGTTTAACCCCACCTTGCCGCTTGCGGCTAGGTGGGGACAGCAGCACCTCCGATAAAACAATGAGCTAAATTGCATAGATTTTGCTCATTGTCCGTGCTAAGTCGGAGACTTTGCAAAACGAAAAACTATCGCCTGGTAGGGTCGCAGCAAGCCGCGACCCTACTCTACTTATTTTCAACATAATAAATCGCAGAAAACACCATTCGGTCGTAGGGTCGCGCCTCGGTGCGACCGGGTATGGACGTGTAGAACAAAGGTTTGAGTATTAGGGGAATACGTGGCAAACGTAGGGTCGCGCCTCGGTGCGAACGAGCATCTACATTGTGCCGAAGGTACTATGTAGATGGGGAGCGTCGGAGACGCGCCGGTTGTGGTAAACCTCACGCTCAGCCTCGGAGAGTGCTTAGCGTGAGGAACTCGGCATCCCCAATATCTCGAGCTTCGGAGATGCTCGGTGGTGGTCGCAGATTTGCCGATTCTCTCATTCATTAACCACCTTGACGCCCCCACCATGACGCTTGCGGCTAGGTGGGGACAGACGATACCCCATAAACCAACAATGAGCTAAATTGCATAGATTTTGCTCATTGTCAGAATGCTAAGTCGGAGACTTTGCTATACAATCATTTAAAGATTAACACAATTTAACCGGTGGTGGGTGAATACTTTGGCTATAATTATTAAATTTGCACAAATCATTCAAGGGAGATTATTCACCTATGTCTTAATTTATTATAAATACATATGAAATAAATTAAAAATGAGGCGTCTTGCAATTGCACGCAATTGATTTCGTATTTAAGTGATTCGCAGGCGAAAGCTATTTTGAAAAGGCTTGATGCCGGAAAGTATTCAACTTATTTCCCCGACAGGGATAGAATCCTGGAACGTTTGTTCAGAGCAAGTTCGAATGCCGATTTTGATGCGGTCTATTTGAAGTGCACTGTTCTTAACGATTTCTACAGCACTCGCGTCCCAAGTGACGAACTAGCTAAGATTGCTAAACAGATTGTCAAGAATCATGCTCTAATTGATGCTTGGTTGTCGGCAGGAGAGGACGATGTAGTCAAAGCGATTTGTGGTTTTGTCGTTAGAAATAACTACTCTTTCGCCACAAAGTATGCTAATTGGCACAACCATTTAGATTTTCCGATTTACGACAGTTTTGTTTGTGAATTGCTGTGTTGCTTGCGTCAATGCGCTATGCCAGACTTGTTTGACAAAAAAGAGGACCTTAAAGATTATGATCGCTTCCGCAAAGTGTTACAAGAAGTTGTTTCTCATTTCAATTTGACCTTCTGTAAGGACCCGAATGGTAAAGACGGCATCAATTACAAACTTCTTGACAAGTTTCTTTGGGCACTTTCCAACTTTGTTGTCATTTCGAAGCCGG
>SFVH01000017.1 GCA_004561555.1 bacterium | reverse complement strand
TTCCTGATTTGTTTGCCGGAAAGATGCATGCCTTGGTATATCGGGCTTGGCAAAGAAGGATAAAGGGGCGCGACTGGTATGATTTTGAGTGGTATGTTAGACATCGTGTGCCTTTGGACTTTAGACATTTGAACGAGAGAATACGGGAGTTTAATGGTTCCGACATTTCAAAAGAAATGTTTTTGCAACAGTTAAGGGAGAAGTTGGGTAATACAGATATCAATCTTGTAAAACAGGATATTCTGCCTTTTGTTGATGATGCTCATGAACTGGATATTTGGTCAAACGACTATTTTTTACAGATAGCCGACATGGTAGAGTTTGCCACTATATAGACAAAATGATGTCCTAAAAGTAGTTTCTTAATGAAATACGTTTTCAGATTTAGATATTTATCTTAACTCGAAGAAGTTGTGCCAAAGCGATAAATTTAAATAACGTGAGTTTGACGATTATACTTTAGAATAAAATAAGCTGTCTGTCATTTGAAATATCAACGGTCTGTACTCGTATGGATGGTTTCTTTGGGAAGTAGCAGTATGCAGCTATACCTCCCTGAAGGTTGACTACGAAATTGTCAAAACTTCTATGTCTCGAATGCTCAACTTGAGCAATGTTCTTCAGCTCGTCATTCACTGTCTCTATTATAGCCCTCTTCCTGAAAAGCACTTTGTCGGATACGGACATCAATGCTCCCTTCATGTTACTCTTCAGTTTCTTTATAAGTTGTATGCCATCCACAAAGCTGACACCTGTACACTTACCCGGGAGAACCTTCTTGATGAACACTTGCCATTCGGATATTCCGTCCTTACTCTTTCATTTGGTGACTTTCAAATTACTATCTATTAATCTTATGCCTGCCACATCCACACCAACCGTTCCAAATAGCTATCTGACTTTGGTTTGTTTTGCAACCTTTCCCACGAGCATATGCCTTATTTGTGGTATCTGTCCGCCATGCCGGATGTTTGCCGCCGGCTTCCTTCAGATTCCACCTCGCGATGCACGCCCATACCTTAGGCTGTTCGATTGCCGCTATTAGGGCTCTCGGGACTTGCGCCCATGCTGATACGCATGCCCGTCATACCAAAAAAAGAAGATGCCTCTTTAATATTCGAGACATCTTCTCAGATTATTATGCTGTAGGAAAACCTTATTTGATGTAAGTTTTTCTTACTTGATTACCTTTCTTAATGATATAAACCCCTGACGTGGTAGGTTGCATAATGCGTATGCCCTGGAGATTGTAGTACTCTATCGGCGCATCTTCATCATTTATTACAACATTGACATTGCTGAATTGTTGTCCGGTGTCACCATCCATGTTGTAGATGGCATAGTTACGCACTTTCACGTCGTTGCCGGTTTGAGAACCGCTACCATTACTAAAGATTACGTTACACTCATTGAGAGCTCCTGCGGTTTCAACCACATACTCGTAATAATCACCATTTAAGGTCATCTTAGTGCCCGGCCAAGCACCGGTAATTTCATGACACTCATTGCTTCCATAAATATAGCAATACACGTTTTCCCATGCTGAAAGGGAGTTATCAAAATAGATATGCCATTCAGTGGATTGTTGTTCCACCTTGGTAAAGATAGCAGAACCGGTCTTAGTGTCGGTACCATCGGTAGCACTCCAAGTAATGGTAACCGACTCTCCCGGATTCATATCATCGCCAATGGTGAATGTGGCTGAATCACTAAACGACACTTGAGAGCCGTTGCCCACCTTATACCATGCCGAAGTGGCATTATATGCCTTAATGGTAACATCTTGTGTGTCGACAAATGTGCCTCCCTTAGGAGAAATGGTCACACTCAATCCTGAAGAAGTAATTACGTCATAAGGGTCGCGAGAGCTACCAATCTTATAGACACCACCATTGACATATTTGTAGCCGCCTTCGTTGTTACCGGGCGATTGCTCGTTACCATTATTGCTAAAGATGATAGAAGCACCTTCGGGTATCACTTCGTCACCCTTGTAGGTCCACTTATACATATTGTTGCCAAGATATTGGAGTTTTTCACCGGGCCAAGTACCACCGGTGTAGTTAATACTTGTGCCCCAAATCCAAGCAGTGGCATTGGTCCATGATTCGTGATAGAGGAATATTGCTTGTTCGCCGGGCTCCAATGTCGGCTCAATTATCGGGTCGGGCTCTACACGGCTACCACTATCACCTCCACCTTGTCCGGGTTGCGGCTTCACTGTCCATGTTTCTTCCGGCATGGTTTCGTCAGGCCAAGCGGCCCAAGGTTGGTCAACCGAAGCATCGCAGTAAAGATACTTACCGTCTTCACCTATTTTACCGGGACCATTGAGCACATATACACGCATATTACCCTTGCCTGAACATTCGGCAGTGAGAGTGCCGTCGGTAACGATTTTCACATCGCCGGTAATGGCATCCACATATGTGCCATTAAGAATGTTGGTAAAGGTGGAATTGCCGGAGATGGTGACCAACACATAAGAGTCGGTGGTAGCATCTTTATAGCGACGCTTGAAAGAAAGCGAGCCGGAGCAGCCGTCGGTAGAATACTGACCCTTGCGCAATGCCGGCACGGCAGCACGTATCTTGTTGAGTCGCTGTATGTGGCGAGCAAGTGGATAAGTAAGAGTAGAGGCAATATTGCCGGTAGCTCCACTGTATTCGGCAAAGTCGGTCACATTAATGTCTCCTTCAATATAACCGCCGAAATAAGCACGTCCGGTGTCCTTTAAAGCAAGCACTGCTCCTTTGTCGATGTCTTTTCCTTTTTGAAATTCCACCTCAGAGCCATAATAGATACAAGGAATGCCGCGGAAGGTAAACATCAACGAGAGATTTTCAGCCCATGTGGCTTGGTCCTTGCTGAAGCGGTAGTTGCTATCGGGAGCATAGTCGTGGGAATCGACATAAACCACATTGTAGGTGGCGTCATTATAAAGATAGTCTTGTCCGTGAACTCCAAACGCACCTTTCGCAGAGTTGAAATTCCAGTGCATAGCAAAGTCAATGACACTCATACCCGAAAAATCAGTATAGTCGGGAGTGTGGTAGTCGTTGCCATTGAGCAAGGCATTGTCGCTACGACGCATAATCTCATCAGAATGTCCGAGGTCGTCTTTGCCTTGAAGAAGCACGGATTCCCAGTTGGTGTGGCCACTGACAGTTTCGTAGTCGTGGGAGCCTTCAGTGCGTGTTGGTATTGCTACCACATTGTCCCACGATGAGGCATTGTAGTCCCACGGATAGTCTTTTGATTCTTTCCAAGTGTAATAGCATGGTGAGCAGTTGTAGTTGGCACCGCGATAAATCACCTCCATTGAGCGGGCACACACCTCGCCAAACATAAAAAACGGAGTATTGCCGCGTTTTGCGATAGCTTCAGCCGATTGGGCTGCTTCTTGTAGTTGCGGCAAGAAGTTATTGTTGAATGACAAGCGAGGAATATGTCCGGCAGTATCTATACGGAAGCCGTCCACACCCATCTTGATAAAGCGAGAATAGCATTGCACGAGATATTCGGTCACAGCAGGATTTTCAGTGTTAAGGTCCACACAGTCGCCTGCAATTTGTCCCCACCAGCGTGAGGGGTCATCCCAATCAAACCATGCCTTGTGATGCCAATAATTGTGAATGTCTTTATTAGTAAAGTCGGTATTTTTCATCAATGCCAATCGCGAACCATATTGGTCTGCCGGCTTGAGAGAAGCATAGTTCTCGGGAAGCATACCGCCCTCACTCTTCGGCACCACCTTCATAGAGGCGATGTTGCCAAGGTCTTGTGAATAATCTTTTTCAAACATTTTGCAGAGGTGATTCTCACCAAAGTTGCCGGTGTGTTGCAACACTATGTCGAGGATAATTTTCATCCCCCTCTTGTGCGCCTCGTCAATGAGTTTTTGAAAAGCCACATCGGCATCAGCATCGCTGTCTGATTTACCAACATAACGATGGTCGATTTTCGAGAAATCCATAGCATGGTAGCCGTGATAGTCAAGACCTGAACCATTTTCAACGATTGGGGTAATCCACACTGCTGTGAACCCCAAAGCCTTGATGTAGTCAAGTTTGTCAATAAGTCCCTTGAAATCGCCACGCCATTCCGGGTCGTTGACATTGAGCACTCCATCCCAACAATAGGTGTTGTTGGTAGGGTCACCGTCGTAGAAACGAGTGGTCATCGCAAAATAAATTGTCTCATCGCGGAAATCGGTGCGATTTCCCACAAAAGTCGCTGCACTTGAAACCAGTGCGGATGCAATGAGCATAACACTGAGCAGCAATCGGTAATACTGTTTAATCATAAATGTTGATTTTAAGGATAAAAAATCTATGAATACCATAGGTTAAGTTTATTCGCAACAAAGATACAAAAAATCTTGATAATAAAGATTATACCGAGGAGAAAAATTGAAGTACAAGAAAAAAACGGCACGAGCAAGATTGCCTTATTCTCAATCATTGCTCGTGCCTGAGATATTGATGTATTTGCTACTTTATTCAGCGCTGTAATAATCTAATGGCGGGTCAAAGTAGCGCGACATTGATTTAAGATTTTCGCGATAGCATGGCGTGGCAAAGTTTACGCCTTTTAATGCCGATTTGCACTTGCGGCTAAATTCTTTCTTATCGGCGCTTGCCTCGATAGTGTTGCAAGCGGTTTCATTACCTTGGGCATCTCTGACAGTCACGATTGCCTTGTCATTATCACTCTCAACAGTCACCACACCTCCGGCAGGGATGCTTATGCTGAAGTCGCTGATTATCGGGAGGTCGATGCTGAGCGTCACTGCCTTAGAGCCGGTCCATCGGTAGTCATACGCTTCGTTTCTGTCAATCGTGCGATATCCATATTCCAAAGCGCCATCGCCGATTTTTATGCGAGTGTCCACACTGTTAATCTTTCGCGGCAAGCGAGGGGTGATATGAATTGTGCAGTTAAGCATATCCGGCATCACACCGAGGAAACACTGGCTCCATGCTCTTATTTGTTCTGCATTGCTCCATGCTTGCAAGAATGTGCCCGAGCGTCTTACCCAAGAGGCTCCCGGACGGCACCATGCATCAGCATTTTCGGCAAGACTCCCCACAGCGCCCTGGTCGAGAGCTTGACGATTCATATTTTGGAATAGTACAAACGCTTTGTTTGTCTGGTAGTAATTAATCATCTGCTCCATCGCCATACCATTTTGCCATAGCCAAATGGTGCCATTATGGTAGGCATCGTCTTTATGGTAGCGATGCCACTGCTCATGGTAAGGGTGAAATTGGTCGTCCCATTGGCTGAGCGACGACACGCCCCACGGATATACAAGTTGGCTCCAAATGGTGCGAATGTCGTTAATCTTCACATCTTCGGAGGTTACCAAGTCGTAGGCATACATCGTGTTCGGGCGAAGCTGATTGTCGCGCGAGCCATCGGCATTGAGGTGGTCGGTGATAATGCCGTCGGCAATAAAATCTTTCTCAAAGTTTGCTTTCAGCTTTGCTGCAGCTTCTCTCCAGCGCGAGGCATCGTCTTTCTTGCCCATATAGTCGGCAAGACGTGCAGCCGCATCAAGCTGACCATACCATAGGGCTTGGATATCCACTGCGCGGTTGCCACGAGGCGAACAGGGCTTCACACTTTGTCGCTTGGCATCCATCCACGTGTCGGCATCGGCATGGGTGAGATAGCCGTTTTCGTCAACATATAGTTGCAGCGACGCATCGGTAGCTGTTTTCACACTTTTATATATGGTCTTAATAAATTTGATGTCGCCGGTATATTTCAGATATTCATACACTTGCATCACAAAGCGAGGGGTGCCGTCGGTGGTGTTATATAGTATACCCTCAAGGTTTAGACGGTTGGGCACACGACCATAGGTGGGCGACTTAGGGTCGACATCCATATATTTGGCAAACGACTCAAGGATATTGCGAGCCACATCAAATTGACCTGTACACAACACTGTGCCCGGCATGGAGATAAACATATCACGGCCCCAAAAATCAGTAAACCACGGCAATCCGGCATAGATGCCCCACCCACCATGTTGATAGGTGACAAGTTCGTCGGCAGTGAGTTCTATCCATGCCAACGAGCGGTCCATCCAGCCGATGTTGCTCCTCAAAGCATTGTCGCTGATGAGTTGTTGCATACGAGTGCGACGCTCTTTTATCCAGTTGTATTTCTCTGCGCGAGAAGTAGAAGCAAGAGCAAGGCTCTCCTCAAGAGTGCCGAAGGTGAGGATAAACCCTTTAGCATCCACGGAGGTTGTGACCACACCGTTTTCAACAGTAAGCGGCTGCTCGGCAACCATTGTGGAGATACGCACCACCTCGTCGGGATATGCCTTCGGTCGACACACCACCCCATCAGCCACTGCCTCCGGCTGCGAAATGATGTCGCCCAACAAGCGGATGCCTAAAGTGCCAGGTTTAGAGCTTTCGATGTCGATAAATATCACTTTCTCATTATCCACCAAGCGGAATGTTTCCTGAACGCTATCATATTTTCTGACCAGACGGTCGGGATAAACCGCCACCTGTGCCGTTTCGCGCATCAGCTCGGTGCCGTTGTGACTTAGAGCATAGTCTTGTAGCACTCTGCGAGCGCGTATGTTCCACCCCGCATTACCGTCAGAGTAATGGTCGGTGTTGGTCATACCATAGAAAAAGCCGGCTTGTTTGTCGCTATAAGAAAATTCGCGAGAGCTGTGGATGTCCACTTTCAGCTCGTCAAGACGCAATCCTCCCGCCTGGCTGACAAGTCCGCCACTTAAGGCAAGAGAAACAAAAGTTAAAACTAATTTTTTCATTGTATCATAGATTTTAATATATTCAAAACTTTTCTCAGCATAAGGCGCACGTCGGACAAAATACACTGACTGCAAATTTAGCAAAAAAACGCTATTCTGCAATTCCGCTTTCAGCAAAAGCATTTTTTTGACACAAAAAAATAGACAGCGAAAAAGCTCACCGTCTATTTAATTCTTGTAACGCAGGATGTGGCTATGCCTTCACACGACCCACATAAGAGCCTTCACGAGTATCCACTTCGATAGTCTCACCTTCATTGATAAAGAGAGGCACACGAACTGTAGCACCTGTTTCAACAGTTGCAGGCTTGAGAGTGTTAGTAGCAGTATCGCCTTTAAGACCCGGCTCGGTGTAAGTAATCTTGAGTTGAGTTTTGATAGGCATTTCGGCGAAGAGCACAGTCTCGGTAGAAGCATCCGACACCACTTCCACTACATCGCCTTCCTTCATATAGTCCACACCGGTGATGAGGTCCTTATGAATGGGAATTTGCTCATAAGTCTCTTGATTCATAAAGATAAAGTCGCCACTCTCTTGATAGAGATATTGATACGGGCGACGCTCTACGCGTACGTCTTCGAGCTTTTCGCCGATGTTAAAACGACGTTCGATAACGTAGCCGTTTACAACATCTTTGAGTTTGGTGCGCATAAAGGTGTTTCCCTTACCGGGCTTTACATGAAGAAATTCGATGCAAAAATAGAGCTTGCCATCCATACGGATGCAAGTGCCGTTCTTAATGTCTTGAGCGTTAATCATATAATTATTGTGATATTTGTAATTCCGATTTTGCGACTGCAAAGTTATTAATTTTTTTCAAAATATTCATAACTAATGACAAAAACTTTATTTTAAGCCATTTTCAAACAAATCTATAGAGCACCGAGAGCTAATGCCTAAGTGCCGAGTGGCAACATTCTCTCCATCAAAAAAAACAAAAAATTCCACGCCTCCCGCTTGGAAAGCTCTGACATCAGTTGTCAAACAAATTATCGCCAAAATATCGAAAAAAGCACTAAATCAAAACTACCAACTCGGTTTCACAAAAAAACATACACATCAAGCATACCATATTATATATATTAGAATTTCAAAACGAGCATCATCGCAACCTAAATTGCACAAAAAAACAAACATAATCACAAAAAAATACAGTTTTCAGGGTGATTTTTTGCACATAATAAAGATTTTTGTGCAGACAGATGCTGTTTTTTCCTCAAATATTTTCACATTAGAAGAAAAATTGCTTACTTTGCAGACCTAAATACGAACTTAAAAGAATTTATTAATCTTAAAAATTTAAAGTTATGTCTGAAATTGCAGAAAAAGTAAAGGCAATAATTGTTGACAAATTGAGTGTTAACGAATCTGAAGTAACTCCTGAAGCAACATTTGCTCAAGACCTTGGTGCAGACTCTCTCGACACCGTAGAATTGATTATGAACTTCGAGAAAGAATTCGGCATCACTATTCCTGATGACAAAGCAGAAGGCATTAAGACTGTAGGCGACGCTATCGCATACATCGAAAACGCAACTAAATAATTTGACTGTTTAATGGAACTGAAAAGAGTTGTTATTACCGGATTAGGCACAATCTCTCCGATAGGTAATGACGTTGCCACTACGTGGAAAAACGCCCTTGAAGGAGTGAGTGGTGCCGGTCCTATTACCCACTTCGATGCATCATTGTTTAAGACACAATTTGCATGCGAAGTGAAGGGTTACAACTCTGCCGACCATTTCGACCGCAAGGAAGTACGCAAATATGACCTCTATGCGCAATACGGTATGATTGCCGCTCGTGAAGCGGTAAAGGATGCCGGCTTGGAAGAGTACGAGTCGCTCAACAAAGACCGCGTGGGTGTCATTTTTGCTGCGGGTATCGGAGGATTGCACACCTTTGAAGAGGAAGCTGGCTATTATGCCCTCAACCAAGACAAAGGTCCTAAGTACAGTCCTTTCTTTATTCCCAAAATGATTGCCGACATGGCAGCCGGACTCATCTCAATGAACTATGGCTACCGTGGTCCGAACTACGCCACCGTTTCGGCTTGCGCATCATCGACCCATGCTCTTATCGATGCTTTCAACTGCATCCGCTTGGGCAAGGCTGATGCCGTAGTCACCGGCGGTGCTGAGGCAGCAATCTATCCTGCGGGAGTTGGTGGTTTCAATTCAATGCACGCTCTGTCTACTCGCAACGACGACCCCACACATGCTTCTCGCCCATATAGCGGCTCGCGTGACGGATTTGTTATCGGCGAAGGTGGAGCTTGCCTTGTTTTTGAAGAATTGGAACATGCCCTTGCTCGCGGCGCACACATCTACGCTGAAGTGGCAGGTGGCGGTATGTCGGCAGATGCTTATCACTTGACTGCTACCCATCCTGAAGGCTTGGGCGCTATCTTGGTGATGAAAGCAGCGCTCGACGATGCAGAGATGAAACCCGAAGACGTTGACTATATCAATCTTCATGGCACGTCGACCCCTGTAGGTGACATTTCGGAAGCTAAGGCTATCAAGCAAGTGTTTGGTGACCATGCCTACAAATTAAACCTCAGCTCGACTAAGTCGATGACCGGACACCTCCTCGGTGCTACCGGCGCTCTGGAAGCTATTTTCAGCGTAAAGAGTGTACAAGAGGATATCGTTCCTCCGACTATCAACCACGAAGATGGCGACAACGACCCGGAAGTAGACTACAACTTAAACTTCACTTTCGGTAAGGCTCAAAAACGCACTGTAAACGTCGCTCTTTCCAACACCTTTGGATTTGGCGGTCACAATGCTTGCATTATCGTAAAGAAATACAACAAGTAGTCGCTACTACGTAATAAATCACAAAAGGCGAGGCAACATTATTGTTGTCTCGCTTTTTTCATGATTATGACCTTATTGCATAGCAAGAGGTCATTTTGCGCTACACACAATCGCTCAAAAATTGCGAAAAACCATCTCAGCTGTTTCCTTCATAAAAAATTATTGGAGGAAAATATAATTATTCGGCAACTTTTGCGTTTTAACTTATGTCACTATGTGTTTGAAAATGAATTTACGACGACTCATATATCTACTTATCCTCCTTTGCGTTGGCATCGGGATGAAAGCGCAAGTGAAAATCTTCGGCAAAGTGCTCGACAACAATAGTCAACCCATCGAGTTTGCCACAGTGCGCATCGCAAAGACTGCCATAGGCGCGACAACCGGCCTTGACGGCTCTTATTCGCTCACTGTGGCACAAAGCGACACTATCGAAGTGATTTTCACATGTATCGGATATAAAGAGCGTAGTCAAAGGCTTATTAAAGCAGAAGGTGAAGTCAATCTAACAGTAAAACTCACAGATATTACCACCGAGCTGCAAGGAGTGACAGTGACCGAATATCGCAAACAGACCGACGGCATGCAAAATCTTGATGCCGAAACGCTCAAACTGTCTTCGGCTGTGTCGGGCAACGGCGTAGAAAACCTTATCTCTACAATGGCTGGCGTTACTTCAAAAAACGAGATGAGTTCGCAATACTCCGTGAGAGGGGGCTCTTACGACGAAAACTCCGTGTATATCAACGGAATTGAAGTCTATCGGCCACTATTGATTTCCTCCGGACAGCAAGAAGGATTGAGCATTATCAATCCAAACCTGGTGGGGAATATCCAATTTTCTACCGGCGGCTTTTCAGCCGAATATGGCGACAAGATGTCGTCGGTGCTCGATATCACCTATCGTCAGCCGGAAGCCTTTGAGGGCACTGTGGCAGCGAGTTTGATGGGTGCTGAGGCTTCTGTGGGTCACAACACCGGACGCTTCTCGCAGCTTCACGGCTTTCGTTTTAAGAAAAACGCCTCGCTTCTCAGCTCGATGGATTCGAAAGGCGAATATGACCCAACCTATCTTGATTATCAGACCAACCTAAGGTATAAAATCAACGACCGATGGGATGTGTCGTTTTTGGGTAACATCTCGTCAAACGACTACCGATTTAAACCTACAACACGCGAAACATCATTTGGCACTTCGGAAAACGTGAAAGAATTTACCGTGTATTTCGACGGTGAAGAGCACGACAAGTTTGAAACATATTTCGGCGCATTGGAACTAAACTACACCACTACACACAAGTCAAAATTCACCCTTATGGCGTCCGCTTTTCAAACCAACGAACTCGTGAGCTATGACATCTCCGGCGAATATTGGCTGGATGAAGCAGGCACCAACGACGGCGACAACTCAGTGGGCGGCGAAGTAGGCGTAGGAAAATATTTAGAGCATGCTCGCAACCGACTGAAAGCAAGTGTGGCTACCCTCCAGCTCAAAGGGCTTACGGGTATTAACAACCACAACATCAGCTATGGAGTGGAGTATAACCACCGTAAAGTGTACGACCGTTCCAACGAGTGGGAAATGCGCGATTCCGCCGGCTACTCGCTTCCCAACACAGAAGGTCAGGTGAAAATGGTCTACAACCTCTCCTCTCGCCACGACCTCTCGACCAACAAAATCTCATGCTTCGTGCACGACACCTACAAACTTGCCACAAGCCTCGGCTTGTTTTCTTTCAACGGAGGCATCCGCCTGTCGTATTGGGATTTCAACAATGAGCTGCTCATCAGTCCGCGCGTGAGTGTGGGATTTATCCCGGAAGGCAAAAGCAATATTGCAATGCGATTGGCTGCCGGGATATACTATCAATCTCCGTTTTACAAAGAATTTCGCATCACCAAAACCGACGAAAACGGCAACTCCTATCAAGTGCTGAACAACGAAATCAAAAGCCAACGAAGCATACAGCTGATTTTAGGAAGTGACTATACATTCCGAGCTATGGACCGCCCGTTTAAGCTCACTGCTGAGGCCTACTATAAAAATCTGTCAAATCTCATACCCTACGAACTTGACAACCTTAAGCTCGTGTATAGCGGCGAAAATGCCTCAAAAGGATATATCGCCGGCGTCGACTTCAAGCTCTTCGGGCAGTTTGTTCCGGGCACCGACTCTTGGCTCAGCTTCTCATTGATGAAAACTCAAGAGACGCTTAACGGCGTGAAAGTGCCGCGCCCCACCGACCAACGCTACAGCGTAAGCCTCTTCATTACCGACTATTTTCCGCGATTTCCCAAGCTTAAATTCAGCTTGCGAGGCGTGCTCTCCGACGGCTTCCCGATGACACCGCCACAAGTAACACGCGACATAGCATGGGTGCGTATGCCTGCCTACAAACGTGTGGATATAGGATTTCAATACCAACTCGTTGGGGCTCCTACCGAAGGGGTGCGTCCCTACAACTTTTGGCGTCACTTTAAGAGCATAAACATCGGAGTGGATGTGTTTAACCTGTTGGGCATTTCCAACGTGAGCAGTTGCTATTGGGTGACCGACGTCAACAACTTGCAATATGCCGTGCCCAACTATCTCACCGGACGACAATTTAATCTCACCCTCTCGGCTTCATTTTAGCCTCCGGCATCAAAAGCCGCTTGCCATATTTTGATATATCGTCTACATCAAGCACCGCATCGCCATGGTTAAACGCCTCGCTCCAACAGCTACCCGACACACTATTGTCGGAATGCATAAGAAGTATAGGCACCTTGACATCAGCTTTCTTGTGGATAAAACGATGTGCTTTATGGATTGCCGAAATCCATCCGGAGGTCACATCAGGCGAGATTTCATACTTCCAATTAGTGTCGTAATCCCATTCGCCATGATAACGCTTCAGCAAACTCTGAGCATAAGCATTGCTATCACCTTGGCTGATACTAATATTCTTAAAAGGCAACACCGAAACCACAGGTACTGCCACTTTCTCCATAAAACCTCCGAGATTCATATCGAGAAACGGGCTATTGAGCACTAAAGCCCTCACCTGAGGGATATTACGCTCCGAAAGATAGCACGACGTAATCAGACCGCCGGTGGAATGTGCCGCCATCACAACCTTCGTCCATCCGTCTTCGCGCATCACACTTATTGCAGAATCCAAATCTTCATAATACTCGCGGATATTCCGAAGCTCAAAAGGTCGCTGCCCTTCACGCAGCGAGCGACCGTATTTGCGCAAATCCACTGCATAAAATCCATATCCGTGAGCCACAACACTATCGCCTAATTGCGACTGAAAGAAATAATCATTGTAGCCATGCACATAAAGCATTGCCACATCTTTTGTTGCCACACCGCGATGGCGCACAATAGAGGCTACCACCTCGCCGCTGTAATCATCAGACATCTCCACCACAGTGTGCTCATAGCTATCACCGAGGATATCTGTTTGCCAACTGCGGGCTGAAGTCAACAAAACCGATGTTACGACAAAGAAAAAAACGAAAATGCACTTCATCATTTTAATTCTTTTTTAAGAAACCTTCCAGTAATGGAATGCTTTGACGCAGCTATTTGTTCAGGGGTGCCTTGAGCCACAATTGTTCCACCGTTCTTACCGCCGTCAGGACCCATATCTATCACATAGTCAGCACATTTCACCACGTCTAAATTATGCTCTATTACAAGCACCGTATTGCCGCGCTCCACAAGTTTGTTGAGCAACTTCATAAGAATACGGATATCCTCAAAATGCAGCCCTGTGGTGGGCTCGTCGAGAATAAACAACGTCTTGCCGGTGTCCTTTTTTGCCAGCTCAGTGGCAAGTTTCACACGCTGATTCTCGCCCCCCGAAAGAGTGGTCGACGGCTGTCCGAGCTTCACATATCCCAAGCCAACATCTTGCAACACCTTGATTTTAGATAGTATCGATGGCACATTGTCAAAAAATTCCACCGCCTGATTGATAGTCATGTCAAGAATATCGGCAATCGATTTCCCCTTAAATCTCACCTCCAATGTTTCACGATTATAACGCTGACCGTGACACTCCTCGCAAGGCACAAGCACATTTGGTAAAAAATTCATCTCTATCGAGCGATAGCCGTTGCCTTTGCACACCTCACAGCGTCCCCCGGAGATATTAAACGAAAACCTTCCGGGCTTATATCCGCGTATGCGCGCCTCCGGCAGCTCCACAAATAGCTTCCGTATGCTCGCAAAAATATTAGTATAAGTGGCGGGATTTGAGCGAGGAGTCTTTCCTATAGGAGCTTGGTCGACGGTAACCACCTTGTCAATATTATCAATACCCTCAATTACATCATACTCCAACGGCTCTTTCAGCGAGCGAAAAAAATGCTTGCTCAAAATAGGCTGAAGCGTCTCATTGATGAGCGTCGACTTACCACTTCCCGACACCCCGGTGACACACACCAGCATACCCAATGGCAACGTGAAATCCACATTTTTCAGATTGTTGCCCCTACACCCTTTGATTGTCAGCGACAAGCCATTGCCTTGACGCCTCGTCGACGGGATAGGCACCGACAATTCGCCTTTGATATAGCGCGCGGTGAGAGTGTCGCTCTTGAGCATTTCTTCAGGCGTGCCGGCAAACACCACATATCCGCCCTTGCGTCCGGCTTTCGGACCGATATCAATGAGATAATCAGCCTCAAGCATCATATCCTTATCGTGTTCCACCACAATAATCGAATTACCCACATCGCGCAATTCCTTGAGCGACCGAATGAGCCTATCATTGTCGCGCTGATGCAGTCCGATGCTTGGCTCGTCGAGAATATACAGCACATTGACCAACTGCGACCCTATTTGCGTGGCAAGACGTATGCGCTGACTCTCGCCGCCGGAGAGCGACATAGAGCTACGCCCCAACGACAGATAGTCTAACCCCACCTCTTGCAAGAAATGCAATCGCGAACGTATCTCCTTGAGTATCTCCTTGGCAATGGCTTTCTGTTTATCCGTCATCTTCTCCTCAATGGTGTCAATCCACGGTATAAGCTCCGACAATTCCATCTGCGTAAGGTCGACTATTGTTTTCCCGGAAATATAATAGTGAAGAGCCTCCTTGTTGAGCCGTGCGCCATGACATTGAGGGCACACCATTTGGCGATAAAATTGCCCTGCCCACTTCTGTGCGCGGCTGTTGGAGTCATCGTTTTGTTGCATCTCCACATATTTCACTATACCCTCATAGCTACGAGAATAACCGCCGGTTATTCCCTCTGCCGAAAACAAATTTTCATCGGTCCCATTGAGGATTGCGTCGAGCACTTCTTCCGGAAGCTGCTCGATGGGTGTCTTTATCGTAAATCCGTTTTTCTCGCAAATAGCCGCAATCTGATTGAAGATAAAGGTGTTTGCATAGCTGCCCAACGGCAATATTCCCCCGGCATAAATCGACTTTGTCCTGTCAGGAATAATCTTGTCGATGTCGATAATATTCACCGTGCCGAGGCCTTTACATTTCGGGCAAGCGCCTTGCATCGAATTAAAAGAAAAATTGTGGGGCGCCGGCTCGCGATAAGACAAACCGGTGGCAGGGTCCATCAATGCGCGACTATAGTAATGTCCTTTATCAGCCTCAACATCAAACACTTGCATCACGCCCTTGCCCTGCTTCATTGCCAAAGCAATCGTGTCTTTCAGTCGTTGAGAGTCTTTAGCTGCCACCTTGAGCTTGTCCACTACGAGTTCGATGCTGTGGTTCTTATATCGGTCGAGCTTTAATCCCGGCGTCAGCTCTTTCATTTCCCCGTCGATGCGCACATTGAGATAACCCTTCTTGCGCAACTGCTCAAACAGCTCCTTATAATGTCCCTTGCGATTATTCACCAACGGCGACAAGATAAGCACTTTCTTAGCGACAAACTTCTCAAGAATAAGATTTAGGATTTGCTCCTCGGTATACTTCACCATCTTTTCACCACTGACATACGACACCGCTACTCCGGCACGAGCATACAGCAGGCGCAAGAAGTCGTAAATCTCGGTGATAGTGCCTATCGTGGAGCGCGGGTTTTTATTCACCGTCTTTTGCTCAATAGAAATCACCGGACACAATCCCGTAATCTTATCTACATCAGGGCGCTCAAGCACTCCCAACATATTTCTTGCATAAGAAGAAAACGTCTCCACATATCGACGCTGTCCCTCGGCATAAATAGTGTCGAAAGCCAACGACGACTTGCCGCTACCACTCAACCCGGTGATTACGGTCAACTTGTTGTGAGGTATAAAAGCATCAATATTTTTTAGATTGTGCACCCGTGCTCCATACACAGCCACACAATCCGACTGCTCTGCAATCTGTTCGTCTAATTTGTCCAATTCGGATTATGGGTTACATTAGTTATTCGGCTACGATAAAACGAAGCCTTTTTTGGAAGTCTCACTATATATGTCTTACCCGTCTTATTTGGCAACATATCGCCTCTAATCCAGGGATTGTATTCTCTCACTTGCAGGTAGGTTGCCCCATGCTCTTGCGCCCAAGTCACCCAACTCTCGACAGGTGAAGACACCTTGTATTCATCATATTCCAAGGGCTGATAAAGCTGTTCGTCGCTAAGAGCAAACCCATAATCTGCAGGATGCTCCATCACCAGCTTAACGGCAAGCAACCGATAGATATATCTCGACGTTTCTTTATTAAGATACAAATCCATCGCAGAGTTGACATTCTGCTCCTCCAAGCGGTCGGAAATACGCCCCATCCCACCATTGTAAGAAGCCGCCACCGTAATCCAACAGCCATATTTGCGATAAGCCGCTTTGAGATATTTACAAGCGGCAAGAGTGGCCTTCTCATAATCGTAACGCTCATCGACATAATCGGTCACCTCAAGCCCGTACTGACGTGCAGTGGCAGGCATAAACTGCCACATCCCGGCAGCCTTCGCTCCCGACACGGCAGTATTGTCAAGATGACTCTCAATAACTGCTAAATATAAAAAATCTTCGGGCACTCCCTGCTCCTTAAGCACCTTGGTTATCGCCGGAGCATAACGATTGGCTCGCTTGATTGACAGCAATGTGTTGGTGTGTCCGTAAGTGAAGGCAATGACCTCTCGGTCAAGGCGTTCGTAGCGGTCAATGCGGTCCATGTCATACGACACCCCTGCAAAATCCACCTTCATAGGTATCGGCGGAGTGGACTGTGCCCACGCCGTAGCCGACATTACTGCTAAAACGACTCCACTAATCCACTTATTCCATCGATTCGTTTTGACTATCATTACGAGTGCTTTTTATAATGTTTATATCTCCTTTTTTCTTATATTTTTTACCATCGGCACCTTCCGCTTCAATGACATAATAATACACGCCCGACTTCACATATTTGCCCTTGCGCTTACCATCCCAACCTTGAGAAGGGTCACTGAAATGAATGATTTCGTTGCCGTAACGGTCGAAAATCCAGCAATCAAACTTCACAATCGACTTGTAGCTCACCTTCCACACATCGTTATGCCCCGGCGATGCCTCGGGCGAAAACGCATTGGGACATTCCAACACCGACTCGCCGATGCTCACCGTAAACACATCGCTCTCCGTGCTACAAGAGGCATCATCGTTGCTCGCCACAAATCGCACATAATACACCCCGTTTTCACGAAAAGTGTAGGTCGTCGACTCTTCATTATAACGCAAATCAATGCCGGCAAAATCCGCATCACGCGAAATCTGCCACTCCTTATATGCCACGGCATCAGTGCAATAAGCCTCAAAAGCAATCTCCGCCGGAGCAGAGCCGCCAAGCATATCTCCACCCTCCTTACGCTCATTGTCATTGTTACGCTCCGTTTGTGTGGCAAAAGCTTGCACCTCAATCGACTTAGTGGTGTAAGTGTCGGTGGTATAAGCAATCTCCTCTCCCCACTCTTTCAAAAAGCGGTCGAGGGAAAAAGCAAAGGAAGTGTTGCACAACGGTGCTTCGAGCACAAGTCGCCCATCAAGATTGTCAATGACGTTGTCGACAGTAATCGGATTGTACATAGTGTTTTCAGCATCCCATCCCAACGACGAATATTCCACACCAATCTCCCTACTCAACGTCTTAGGCACGCCGGTGATGGAATAAAAAGTGATTTTGTCACACACGGCGTCAACCTCTAACGTAGCCAACCCGCAATCTTGCTCATCAGCAAACGAAATATTGTTTATCGACACACGATGTTGAGAATAGTCGACAACCCAAAAATAAGTGCGTTTGGCACCCTCTTCAATCACATAACCGCAATCAAGCATCGGGCGGACAATAGTAGTAATCTCCCCCTCGCGAGTAGCCTCCACCTCCTCGGCATACGCAGCCCCCTGCTTATGAAAAACAAACCATTTCACATCACCGGAGTCTTGCGCCTTATACGACAACACAATATTATCAGCATCATAAGCCACATACACAGCCTTCAAGCCGGTGCCTGCATCAGGAGTGACCTCTATAGGAGACTTCCCCGGAGATGTCACCGAAAGCTGTGCGGAAACCGTAGCAATCAATCCCCATGATGCAATTATAACGATAAAAAACCTTTTCATTATTCCGATTATTTATATCCTACAAAGTTAACACCTTTACTTCTTTCACGCAAAACACATAGCAAAAACAGCAAAAAAATCAGTGACTTTTAACATTCGCAAACTCATGCTCGAGAAATGCCCGTGGAATTCGCCATTTTTCTTGGTAAAACTGAATTTTTTTGATATTTTTGTAAGATAAACGGAAAATCAACGATGAATGAAGCAAAATTAAGTCAATTATACCTCCGTGACACGGCATTTCAAAATCTTATGCAGCGACGCATCTACAACGTGTTGCTCATAGCATCGCCCTACGATGCATTTATGATGGAAGAAGACGGTCGCATTGAGGAGCAACTATATTTTGAATACACATCACTCAATCTTAGCTCTCCCCCGCGTGTGGCACAAGCAAGCAGTTATGAAGATGCCTACGAGCTGTTGACTACCAAATCGTTTGACCTCATCATAGCAATGCCGGGCAACGACATCGGTCAGACATTCCGCGAAGCCAAAACTATCAAGCAATTACATCCCGACATTCCGTTTATCGTGCTCACACCATTCTCGCGAGAGGTGTCGCGCCGACTTGCCAACGAAGATTTTTCCGGGGTTGACTACGTGTTTTCGTGGCTCGGCAACGTAGACCTTTTGCTCGCCATCATCAAGCTGATGGAAGACAAGATGAACTCCGACAACGACATTCTTGAAGTGGGCATCCAAACAATTCTTTTAGTGGAAGACTCCATACGTTTTTATTCCTCGGTATTGCCCCACTTATATAAGTTTTTGCTCAAACAGTCGCTGGTATTTTCCACCGAGGCCCTCAATGAGCACGAACAAATGTTGCGCATGCGCGGACGCCCGAAAGTAATCTTGGCGCGAACCTACGAAGAAGCGCAGGAGCTTTACGACAAATATAAAGACAAAATTTTGGGTGTCATCACCGACGTATCGTTTAATCGTCAGGGAGCAAAAGACAAGCTTGCCGGCATCAAATTGGCACGCGAAATAAAAGCCAAAGACCCGTATGTGCCAATCATCATTGAGTCGTCGGAGAATGAAAATGAAGTGTATGCCCAAGAGCTGGGAGTGTCGTTTATCGACAAAAACTCCAAGAAATTTCCTGTGGACCTCGGACGCACTATCACCGACAACTTCGGCTTTGGTGCCTTTATCATTCGCAACCCGGAGACCGGGAAGGAAGTGATGCGCATCAACGACCTGAAGGAGCTTCAAGACAACCTCTTTGACATCCCCGACAATCTCTTGCTCTATCACGCTTCCCACAACGACATCTCTCGGTGGCTCTACTCTCGAGCGATGTTTCCGATAGCAGAAATCATACAAGCCCATCGTTTCCAAAGCATCGAAGAAGCACCCGAAGTGAAGCGTTTCTTCTTCAATCTCATTGTCAAGTATCGAAAGATGAAGAATAAGGGAGTTGTAGCCATCTTCAAAAAAAATAGATTTGACTACTACTCTAACTTCGCACGCATTGGTCAAGGCTCCCTGGGCGGCAAGGGTAGAGGCTTGGCATTTATCGACTCCATCATCAAAAAATATCCGATATGCGACAATTTCGACGGCGTAGTGGTGTCGATACCGCGCACCGTGGTGCTTTGCACCGACATCTTCGACCAATTTATGGAGGAAAACAACCTCTATCCTATAGCACTGTCTGATGCCACCGACGAAGCCATCCTTGATGCTTTCCTACAAGCCTCACTGCCGATAGCTCTCAAAGACGACTTCTATGCATTATTTGAAGTGATTGACCGTCCGTTGGCGATACGTAGCTCGAGCCTTCTGGAAGACTCCCACTATCAGCCTTTTGCAGGCATCTACTCCACCTATATGATACCCCATCTAACCGACAAAGATGATATGTATCAACTGCTTGGCAATGCCATTAAGAGTGTTTATGCCTCAGTATTTTATGCCGAAAGCAAGGCATATATGACAGCCACAAGCAACCTCATTGACCAAGAAAAGATGGCTATCATCATCCAAGAAGTGGCGGGAGCGGAGCACGATGGGCTATACTATCCTTCGTTTGCCGGCGTAGGAAGGTCGCTCAACTATTACCCCATCAACGACGAACAGCCGGAAGACGGAGTGACTGAAGTGGCGGTGGGATTGGGGAAATACATCGTCGACGGAGGATTGGCGCTACGTTTCTCCCCTCGCCACCCCGACAAAGTGTTGCAAACGAGCACACTCGACTTGGCGCTTCGCGACACGCAAACACAATTATATGCTCTTGACATCAAAGACGCCGACCGCTCGTTTAGCGTAGACGATGGATTTAATATTCAGAAGATACGCATCCAAGATGCGGCAAAAAACGGCTCACTGAAATATATGGTGTCGACATTCGACCCTCAAGACCAAATAATCCGCGACAACGATTGCGGCATGGGCCGACGAGTGGTGACATTTGCCAACATCTTGCAACACAAGGTGTTTCCTCTGGCCGAGATAGTCGATTTCATGCTCTCTGAGGGCGAAAAAGAAATGCGCCGCCCGGTAGAAATAGAGTTTGCCGGATGCATCGACAAAAAAGGCGAAATGAAAGGCAACGTTTATTGGCTGCAGATACGTCCCATTGTCGACCGTAAGGAGATGCTCGACGAGAAAATCATGGATACCGCTTCGGAAAATCTTATTCTCAAAAGCACCCAAGCTCTTGGCCACGGGATGATGGACGGAGTGAAAGATGTAATATATGTGAAAACCAAAAACTTTTCTTCATTCAACAACTCATTGATTGCTCGCGAAATAGAGAAAATCAACAAGCAATATGTGGAAAAAGGAGAAGGTTACATCCTTATCGGTCCGGGACGATGGGGCTCAAGCGACACCGCTTTGGGTATCCCCGTGAAATGGGCTCACATCTCTGCAGCAAGGGTAATTGCCGAAACCGCACTCCCCAACTATCGCATCGAGCCGAGCCAAGGCACTCACTTCTTCCAAAATCTGACATCGTTCGGTGTGGGTTATTTCACCATCGACGACAAGAAGGGTGGCATTTGCGATATCGACTACCTCGATAATATGCCTGCCGTTGCAGAAACCGACTTTGTGAGAATAGTGCGTTTCGACAACCCTTTGCAGATTGGAATAAACGGAAAAACCGGACTCGGAATAATTGTGAAACCTCAATAATAGCTTCATAAATATGTCATTCTTTAACAACATCAAAACAATGTTAGGCTTCCCGGAAGAGGAAGACAACACAGCGACTATGGAGAAAGAATCAATCCACAATACCCCTTACATCAATCCGTTTAAGAAGGAAGCCGAACAATCGACAGCTATGCCAAAAGCTGAAACTAAATCAAAGGCTACCGATATCAACGACAATGTAAGCAGAGAAATTATCGAGAAAGTGGCAACAGTGCTCAACAACACTCTCCCGGAATATGCCAAGCAATGTATTGACAAAGAAGCACAAGAAAATTATGTGAAATCACTCATCGGCGAAACTATCAGCAATTTCATCACCAACGCCTCTACCTCTGCAACTGAAACAGCTCGGTTGGAGTGGCAAGAAGAAAGAATGATTATGGAACAAAAAGCCGCCGCTGCAGCTAAACAACTCTCCGACACAACAGCCAAAAACGATGAGTTGCGCAACCGAATGATGAGCATCGACCGCCAAAAAATCGCCCTCAACGAGCGAATAAGTGCTTTAGAGTCGAAAGCAGCAACTGCCGAAGCCGAAAGAGAACAATATGAATTGCAATGCAAAAGCTTGATGAACAAGCTGAAAGTGGCATCGCTCAACGACGACACCATAAACGCATTGAAACAGGAAAATGACGACCTTCTTTCTGCCAACGAACAATTGAAAAAGGAAATGACTGAATTGACAGCAGTGGCTGAAAAGTCAATGAATGAAAAAAATGAGGAATTGGCGTCTGCAATTGAGGCGTTAACTGCTAAAACAAGCGATTTATCGGAGGAAATAAGTCGTCTGAAGCTCGACAACGAAACAATAACTGCCGAAAAAGAGGCTTTAGTGCTCAAAGCCGCTGATGCTGAACGACTTGCCGAAGAGGTAGCCAAACTCAAAGAAGCCGCGACTACTTCTGCCGAAGACCTCCAAGAGGCAACGAAGGCGCACGCTTTGCTTGCAGCTAAAGAGAGAGAAATGGCTGAGATGCGCGCCACTATACAATCGCAAAATGACGAAATCTACGCTCTACACGAACGCATCGGCGAACTATCGACCGCCCAAACCGAAACCGAAGCTATTAAGGAATTGACTGATAAATGCAACTCTCTATCCGAGGAAATGGCGACATTAACCGAACAGCTTGCAAGCAAAGACGCCGAACTTAAAGACGCAACTAACAAAACAACGGAAGTGACCGCCATTTACGAACAATTGAAAAAAGAATTTGAGCGCACAAAAAAGCACTTCGCCGACAACGAGATATCGTTGCGTGAAGAAAACGACAAGTTAAGAAAAGAAGTGGACAAACTGAATAATGACATTCTTAATCAATCGGCAGTGAGCGAAGTGAAGTCGTCTCAAAAGCAAAAAAAGCAAGACAAAGAAAAAGCCAAATCGGTGATTTCCGCTATCGATTATTCCACAGAATATTCTGATTGGCTGATGCCCACTCCCCCTTCTTCATCAATTCCTATTGTTGACGATGAGCCGGAAGAGCCTCAACCCTCTAAACCGGAAAAGAGCAAACACAATCACAACATTCCGGAACAAATGGAACTTTTTTAGCTAACTATGTTGAATATTACGAGTGCAAAATCGCAAGCCCACATAATAATTGTGTAACTTTGCACTCTAATATTTTCTTATGACTAACAAACCGATTCACAATATAATGAATTACGCCACCAGAGTGATTACCGCTCTTTTTTTGGTGGCATTGACGGCATGTAGCTCAACAAAGTTTGTGCCTGAGGGTCAACATCTTGTGGATAAGGTGACAATCAATGTGATTGACAATCCTTCGATTGACAAAAAAGAAATGCGCAATTATCTGCGACAAACTCAAAACCACGAAATACTCGGAGGATGGAAATTTCAGCTCGGGATATATAATATGTCGGGTCGCGACAGCTCCAAATGGTATAATCGCTGGGTGAGAAAAGTGGGGCAAGCTCCTGTAATCTACGATCAAGCCCTTACCGACATTTCCGCAAGCCAACTGCGTTTGGCTCTAATAAATAAAGGATATCTCGACACAGAAGTGATGGTCGACACTATCAGAAGAGACAAGAAGAAAAAAATCAGGGTAGAATACAACATTTATTCTCATCGCCCTCACTACATAGAGAGTGTGGACTACAACATTCCCGACGACACTCTGAGAAAAATCATTCTCGCCGACTCGCTAAAGTTTATATTGCGACCCAACACCCTATTCGACCGCAACAATCTCGACTTGGCACGTCAAAACATCACCGACCGACTACGGCAACAAGGCTATTACGCATTTAATAAAGAATACATCACATTTACCGCCGACACTACCGCCTCAAGCAAAGCCGTAGAACTGACAATGAACGTTATGCCCCCCTATCCCGGGAGAGTGAAGTATTATGAACACCACCAGCCGTTTTATATTCGCCACGTTTATGTGGTGACCGACTACGACCCGTCGCAACGCATAGACCTCACCAATTATATCGAAGAAGAAGGCGACTACCACAAAGGGCTACGCATCATCAACAGTGACGACAAATATCTTCGCCGACGCATTATCGAAGAAAATTGTTTTATCAAGCCCGGTGAAAAATACAATTCCGCCGATGTCGACCGCACCTACCAATCGTTTGGTAGATTAGGAATATTAAAATTTATCAACATCAACTTCGAGCCGGTGGGAAACATCGACAACCACCTATGGATGGACGCATTTATCCTCCTCACAAAGGGCAAATCGCAGACTGCTTCTATCTCCCTCGAAGGCACCAACTCCGAAGGCGACTTGGGCTTTGGAGTTGCCACTACATATCAACATCGCAACCTTGCCCGCGGCTCCGAAACATTTACCCTCAAAGGCGGCGTCAACTACGAAAGCATTTCTGGAGATATGCAAGGATTAATCAACGACCGATATGTCGAATATAGCGGAGAAATGTCAATCAACTTCCCAAAGTTTATTTTCCCGTTTTTGAAGAAAGGATTTCGCCAAAAAATTAAAGCGAACACCGAGTTTGGCACTTCATTCACATATCAAGAACGCCCCGAATATACTCGCGTCATTGCCGGCGCCGCTTGGAAGTATAAATGGACCGAACGGGGAAGCATGATAAGCCACACGTTCGACTTGTTGGATATCAATTATGTGTATCTTCCACAAATGACCGAATCGTTTATTAGCGAGATAGCTCCCGACAATCCTCTATTGCGCTACTCCTACGAAGACCACTTTATCATGAAGATGGGATATACATTCTATTATACCAACAAAAAGAATCAACCCGTACAAATAGGGAAATTCATATATCAACCCAACATTTTCACCTTCCGTGCCGGAGTGGAAACAGCAGGCAACTTGCTCAACGGCATTTCAAAATTATCCTCTCAGAAAAAGGATGACGACACTCAAGGGTATAAAGTGTTTGGCATACAATATTCTCAGTATATAAAGTTTAATTTTGATTATAGCATCAACCATTCGTTTGACCGTCGTAATTCATTAGTGTTTCATATAGGCACCGGTGCCGCCGTCCCCTATGGCAACTCCACTATCTTGCCCTTTGAAAAGCGTTTTTATTCCGGCGGAGCCAACAGCGTACGCGGCTGGTCGGTGCGCACTCTCGGTCCGGGACGTTTCAACGGCAACAACTCCGTAAGCTCGTTTATGGAGCAGTGTGGCGACATACGATTGGATGTCAACTTGGAATATCGAGCCAAACTGTTTTGGGTGTTTGAAATGGCGGCATTTATCGATGCCGGCAACATATGGACCATCCGCGACTACGAGAATCAGACCGGCGGGGTGTTTAAATTTGACGAGTTTTATAGGCAAATCGCTGCCGCCTACGGCATCGGATTGCGTATGAACTTCAACTATTTTCTACTGCGATTGGATATGGGTATGAAAGCCCATAATCCCGCATATGGACAAGAAAAATGGCCCATAATCCATCCGTCGTTTAAGCGCGACTATGCGCTCCACTTCTCGGTGGGTTATCCATTCTAACTTCTATTATCTCCTACAACTATAAAAAGAATGAAAAAATTAGCGATTTTTGATTTAGACGGCACTTTGATTAATTCTATCAAAGACCTTGGCATTGCAACCAATGTGGCATTGGAAAAACACGGATTCCCTACTCACGATGAGAAAGCATACAATGCTTTTGTAGGCAACGGGGTGAACAAACTCATTGAGCGTGCATTGCCCGAATGCCATCGCGATGAAGCAACAATATTACTCCTCAAAAAAGACTTCAAAGCATACTACGACTTACACAATCTTGACTATACACGCCCATATCCCGGCATTGAGTCATTACTCGATGAGTTGCAAAAGAGAGATGTGAAGATTGCTGTAGCTTCCAACAAATATGAAGAAGCGGTAAAGCATATCGTAACCCACATTTTTCCCTCAACAGAGTGGGCGATGATAGCGGGACAGAGAGAAGGTGTGCCCGTAAAACCCGACCCTTCAATAGTGTTTGAAATCTTAAGCCACACAGGCATCAGAAAATCGGACGTTATCTACATAGGTGATTCGGGTGTAGATATGGAAACAGCCAGAAGAGCCGGAGTGGAGTCGGTGGGCGTAACTTGGGGATTTCGCAACGAAGCCGAATTAAGAAATAATTATGCCGACCATATAGTGAATGTGGCAGAGGAAATCATTAATTTGATTGGCTAATCCAATCAATCTCATCAATAAGCTGATTGCATACTCTTTTCACCGCCACGTCTTCATCATTAAGGTGATTTGCCGCCACCAATCTTGCACGCTCCACATCGGAAAGTCTACGAAGAATAAGAAGATTCATCAACAGCCTTAACGACACATATTTACGGCTCTCAAGGAGTGAATAGGCAAGGTCCTCGGCATTGTCCAAATTGCGAAGTAGACGAAAACACAACACATCAGCCAATTCTATTGTGTCGGCCTCTTGCCCCCATCTCAATGCCTTTTCAGTAGTCATCGCTTCTAAAGGATGCACCATAGTAGCCAACAAGCGACTCTCTCGGGTGGAACGATTGTCCCACAAAGCATCGGCAATTTCCGTTGAGGGAGTAAGGGAGGCGGCAATATTCTCAACCTGTGGGATAAGAAGCCCGAAAATAATCTTGTACGGACTCCCGCAAGAGCGTAGTCGGTCGGCAACCACACCGTTACGCAGAGCAAAAAAACGGCTTTTAATGTCTCTGATTATCGTTTTATCCATAATTACACACGAATAAAGCCACTACTTACAAAGAAGAATCTATCGGAGAGTCGCTTCGATGCGTCCCACAGCGGCAGCAAAATCTTTTTCCACCGAGATGCGTTCCTCTATAGTTTTGCAAGCATAAAGCACCGTGGCATGATTGCGATTGAGCTTCAAGCCAATCATTGTCGACGACATTTTGGCAAACTTCTTTGCCAACATCATCACCAACTGGCGAGCGTCGGCCACATCACGCTTTCTCGACTTGCCGAAAAGCAACTCTTTGTCGATATTAAATTCCGAGCATACGGCATCGGAAATGCTGTCGAAAGTCACCACACGATTTTGCTTGCTCATTCTCACCGTGTTGGAGAGCACATTGCGCGCAAGCTGGATAGTCAAGGGCTGATTGAGGGCTGTGGAATAAGCCATCAACGATGCAAACACACCTTCTATCTCACGCACATTATCCTTGACATTTTCAGCTACAAAATCAAGTATATCATCGGGTATCTTCACCCCTGCTTGCATCGCCTTGCGAAGCAACACCGCACGGCGCAAGTCGTAGTCAGGGCTTTCAAGCTCTACAATCATACCCCATTTAAAACGTGAAAGCAGTCGCGGCTCCATGCCGTCGAGCTCCGACGGCGGACAATCGCACGACAATATCAAGTGGCGTTGTTTGTTATGCAGGTGATTGAAAATGTGGAAGAATGTGTTTTGAGTAGCTGTCTTACCGGCGAACTCTTGCACATCGTCAACAATAAGCATATCAATGCTTTGGTAGAAATTAATAAAGTCATTCACCTTGTTGGTGCGCACTGCCGAGGTATATTGCGATTCAAATGTGCGAGCACTCACATAGAGCACTCTCGACAATGGATTTTCTTCCTTCATCTTAATACCGATGGCTTGGATAAGATGAGTTTTACCCACACCGGTACAACCGAAGATAAACATAGGATTGAATGTCTGACACTTGGGGTTGGTCGCTATTGCATTTGCTATAGAGTAAGCCAACTTGTTGCTCTTGCTCTCACAATAGTTTTCAAAAGTATTAACCGGATTGAGCTGCGGGTCAAGCTCTATGCCCGAAAATTTCTCCTGTTGAGCAAAAGGATTCATCGGCTGCACCGCCACACTCTTATGAGGCTCTTCCGACACCACATGCGCCTGTGGGTCGTCCTTTATAATATCATAAGAATATTTGAGTTTTATCCCTTTACCATACACTCTGACAAGTGTCGATGCCAACAAATTGTAGAAGCGACCATCGAGCTGCTCTACATAAAATGCAGTAGGCACACGAAGGGTCAGCTCATTATTCTCAAAGCTCTCCACCGTTATTGGGGCAAACCATGAGTTGTACTGAGCCAGCTCGAGATTATCTTTGATAATTCTCAAACATTCGTTCCACTTATTATTGTTGGCTGCTACCATCTCACTTTACTAATTTCACTGCAAATTTTCAAATAATTTTCGGATAAAACAAACACGAAAATATTTGCTTTTTTTGAATATTAGTTAACAATACTATAAATCAACAAGTTATGTCATCAAAAAAAATTCCCGCAAATAAATATGTTATCCCACTATAAATCAATCGGTTATCGCCACTATTCTTTAAACGACCATCTATTCATTACAGGCTATAATCCCCTATTGAAAAGAGCTTTTATCAAATATTACAATGAAATAACAACAAACCTCTTATTTGTAATGATTATAAATAAGAGAAAAATATTGCAGATTAAAGCAACTTAAATTGAACATATTTTTTAGGGTGAGCCTTGAGGTCGATAAGGATAGAGTCAAGACTACATATAGTGTGGTCTATGTGGTCGTAGAGACCGCGGTCGTTAAGAAGCAATCCCAAAGAAGAGTCTTTGCTCTTAAGCTGAAGGGTGAAATCGTTAAGATTGTCGGTGGTGGCTTTCACATTATTCATAGTTTCAGCAAGGGGCAACTGTTTCAGCTCGGCACTGATTGTCTTGAGGTCGGAAGAAACAGAGGCAAGGTCGTCGGTAATAGTTTGCACATTGCCCAACACCGGCGACACTTGATTTGATGCCTCAGCCAAGCGATTGGAAAGCACTTCGAGATTTTGAGATATGGCATCCAGACGCTCCACGGAAGCATAAAGCGCCGGGCTGTTGGTAATAGAGTCGATGTTATTTAGAATACTGTTAATTTTGGGAAGCATTTCCACTACCTGAGGCAAAATGTCGGTAGCTAAACCGGCAAGCATATCTGCTGAGGCTTCACCTTCAAAAAATGTCTCTTCTTCGACAAAGTTATCGCCGGCAGCCATCATCAACTGCAATTCGGCAGAGCCGAGCAAGCCCACATTTTTGATAAACTTAGAGCCTTTAGTCAATTTAATATTCTTATCCATATTTACTTCCACAACGACGGTGCCGGGGTGGTCATAGTCATATTCTATGCCGGTGATTTGCCCCACCTTCATTCCATTGAGGGTCACGGGAGCAGCCTCGCTAAGACCTGACACATCTTTAAAGTTTACATAGTAAATATTGGTAGACTTAAACACATTTTCTCCTTTAAGAAAATCAATGCCCAAGAACAAGACAGCCAATCCAAACACCAATAACAATCCAATAAGGATTTCTCTCGTAAATAATTTCTTCATATTCATTATTTAATTCGTTTACCATTTTTAAACTCCACAATAAAAGCATCGGCAAATTTTTTCTTCACATCTCGCAAAGTGCGTTGTGCTTTATCTTTGTCGGTAGTAGCTCCTGTGGTGTATTTATACATTCCTTTGTCCTTATAATATTCCACACCTTTCAGCCCTTTCAGCTCCTTATCATTTTTCTTGAGAGGTTTTGGAGAAGAAAGAAACTGTATGCGATATTCAACCCCTGCTCTATCATCCTTGTCGCGGGGCTTTTCTTCCACTTTAACTCTATTATTGCCACGAGGCTTCTTTGAGATTGCCGCTTCGGGATTAGAAGAGTTATAATAATCAATCTGCTCTTTGTAGGCATACACGGCATCACATAATGCTTCAGCCAAAGCATTCTGACCATTCTCCGACAGGAGATATTGCTCGCGCACCGGATTGCAGATATAGTCAAGCTCCACAAGCACCGCCGGCATCGACGTGTTGGCAAGCACAAATATGCCTTGTTGCCTTACTCCCATGTCGACCTGTCCGGCTGCCGTCATCTCGGTCATTGCCATTTGTGCAAAAAGCAAACTTTGCTCATAATACTTTGCTTGGTTAAGCTCAAAAATTATATACGACTCCTCGCTGTTGGGGTCAAAATCCTGATATGTGGCGGAAAAATCGTCTTCAAGTTCAAGCACTGAGTTTTCGCGCTTCACGGCTTCAAGGTTTTCTTCATTGCGATGCAAGCCGAACACATAAACGGTTGAGCCTATTCGTGACTCGCGATTTTTTTCAGCCGAATCGCAATGGAGCGAAATAAACAAGTCGCCTTTGGCTTGATTTGCTATCTCTGCGCGCCGCTTAAGTTTTACAAAATCATCGGTGGTGCGTGTATACACCACCTTCACATCATCAAGTGTGGATAGCTTCTTGCCTAAAAGCAACGCCATAGCAAGATTAATGTCTTTCTCATATGATTTACGCCCCGGAGCGCCTACATCGTGACCTCCATGACCGGCATCAATCACCACAACAAGCTCCTTTGCCGCCCCCGAAAACGGCACGGCAAATAGCACCATGGCAATGATTATCCTTACTATAAACATTGGCATATCATATTTTTATGTGCAAAAATACGTTTTTTTCAGCAAATAGTATAATTCAAACTATGTATAAATTTTTTATTGAAAAAAAGTTTTATGTTAGGCAATTTCGCTGTAACTTAGCAATTTGATTTGATATTAAGAGAGTGAAAAAAACAAATCCACACATATTAACTGCTGTTATGGCGATATTTATCGCCACATTAACCTTCGGCATAACCTCTGAAGCAAAGCAAATTAGAATATATCGCTTTGACCTGGATATTGCTGCCGGAGCAAAAGGCGACACCGCCCGTTTTTCTCGCGCTCTTAATAATGCGCCCTCTCTCTATTACACATTTATCGACCCCTTAATCAGCGACGACTCGCTTTCTCCATGCGACAAATTGGCTACTTTTGCCGACCTAAAAAACATTAAATTTTTCTACGACGATGTATCGGAAAAATTTGCCGACATCAGCGACCTGAGATTAAAGATGACCGTTATTTCCGACAAAATGGAAGCGACTTTAAAAATCCCAATGCCCGACATCATCACTTTTATCACCCCTTATAATCAAAGTATTATACTCCTTGACAATACCACTATAGCCGTTGGTCTCAACCATTATCTTGGTGCGGATTATCCCCCATACAACTACTATCCTTCATACATTAAAAATTTTAAGACACCTGAAAAGCTACCCTACAACATCGCTGAAGCAGTGATTCGCTCCTTTTTCCCATATTATGAAAAAGAAGGGAATCTTGGCGAACACATGGCATATGAAGGAGCTATAGCAGTGGCTTTAAAGGCAATCATGCCCGATTATGATGCGCTTACGGCATATAATTTCAGCAACGACCAAATGAATTGGCTTCTTGCCCATGAGCGCGATGCACAATCAAAATTGCATCCACTTTTGCGTAGCAACGACCCGGCAACCATCAGAGACGTCACAGGCATAGTGCCTTTTTGCAATGCAGTAGGTCCGCAATCTCCGGGCGGCATAGGCAAATGGCTGGGACACAAGGCTGTCGAAACATATCTCAAACGCAATGGCATAGATATTTACACATTTCTAACAAATAAATTCTACCAACAATGGCTACAAAAATATTCGGACTTGTAGGGTATCCTCTCGGTCACTCTTTTTCAAAAAAATACTTCAACGAGAAATTTGCCGACGAAAATATTGATGCCGAATATAAAAATTTCGAGATTGAAGATATCAATGAGGTGACAGACATTATCAACCACAATGATATTTTCGGTCTTAACGTGACTATTCCTCACAAAATCTCAGTCATACCCCTACTATCACAAATCGACCCTATTGCCGAAGCCATCGGCTCAGTCAATGTGATAAAAATCATTCGCACCGACAACGGCATAATCACTCGAGGATACAACACCGATGCTATCGGTTTCACCACCTCCATTAAGCCCCTCATTCAGCCCCACCATCGCCATGCCCTTGTGCTTGGCACCGGTGGTGCTTCAAAAGCAGTGGTCTATGCCCTGCAACAACTCTTGGGCATTGATGTGCAGTCGGTGTCGCGCAATCCTGCTCCGGGCATCATCACTTATGCCGACCTCGACAGCAAGATTATGGAGAGCCACACCGTAGTGGTTAATGCCACTCCGTTAGGGATGTATCCGCATGTGGAAACACATCCCGACATCCCCTATCGGCTACTCTCACCGCAGCACTTATGCTTCGACCTCACATATAATCCATCTGTCACCACCTTTATGCGAATGTCCTCTGAATTTGGAGCAAAAACGTGCAACGGCAAAGGGATGCTCATCGGACAAGCCTTAGCAGCATGGGACATTTGGAATGAATAGTCGAAATCTCAACTTTACAAGTAATCCGTTTTTGCGCTTTGCCCTTCCTCTTGGCCTTGGCATTGCGCTCTACGATTATGCCGCATCTTTCTCCTTAATTATTGGCATAATCGCAATACTCTTATTCGCAGTCTCTCGTTTCAAAAAAAACAGGAATTTCACCGACTTCTCATTTAAATTTGCTTTCTTCTTGGTGTTTGTTCTCATCGGATTTGCGACAATGAGTATTGACCAACCTAAAACACTGCCCGACAAATCGCTCAACACCGTCCGGTCGTTCACCCTCGACATCGAAGAAATCAACCAACGCAACAACTCCACCGAGCTCATCGGTAATGCAACAATCGACCAACAACAAATCAAAGTGATGGTGTCACACAAAGGGAGCATCTACACCCTCCGCGAAGGCGACCGCTTGATGTGTAAAAGTAGGGTGGAAAAGATTCCCGGCAATGACCTTCCCGACACTTTTGACTATTCCGAATACCTGCGACGGCAAAAAGGCATAATCTATCGTTGCTATGTCACTCCGCAACAATGCATGCTTGTAGACCACAACGATAATTTCAAAACTCTACTGAGTCGTTTTCGCCACACTGTCACTCAAGCAATAATCCGTAGCAGTCTTAGCGAAGATGCCTCATATTTGGCAATAACTTTTTTCACCGGCAATCGCTCCTATCTGAGCGACATCGACAGGGAGCGTTTTTCAATGTCCGGCTTGGCTCACATATTGGCAGTGAGCGGGTTGCATATAGGCATTATCATTGCGATTGTTTCCGTCATTCTACGCCCGTTTCGCAGATATAATTTCAGGGGGAAACGCTTTGCGACAATCATCCCGATTATTTGGATGTATGTGATTTTTACCGGCATGTCGGCATCGGCAGTGAGAGCGGCGATAATGGCGACGTTTTATTTTGGAGCGAAAGATATGCATCTTAAACATTCTTCTATCAATTCGTTGGCAGCAGCTGCGTTTTTTATATTATTGTTTTCTCCCAATTCTCTCTACGATGTAGGATTTCAACTAAGTATACTCTCAGTAACGGGCATTCTTCTCCTCTCCCGGCGGCTACAAATACACACAAAATACTCGTGGCTTAACAAGTTGTGGACGCCTATATCCATCACCTGTGCCGCCCAGCTTTTCACAGCACCGCTAATAATCTATTATTTCCATTCATTCCCAACCGGATTTTTTATATCTAATGTGATAGTGCTGCCTCTCCTACCTATCCTTATATGCTTAATGTTGGTAGTCGTATTGCTCGCCGCTTTCAGTGTTCAATCATGGATTCTGACCGATGCCACCGATGGCTTATATAATCTAATAGCTGATTTATGCCAATATTTGAGCAACATAATCCCGCCAATCGATGATTTATATATTGACAGTTTCACTGTCTTATTACTCATTCTCACTGTCTTATCCTTTGGCTTAATTATAAGTGCAAGGATTAACAAAAAACTTTTTATCATTCCGGCAAATTTGTTGCTGCTTGCTGTCGCCACTTGTATATATAATAAAGCGACCGAGAAAGATTATGGCACCTTCATATGCTACGACTATAATGCCACATATATTGTCACTTATTGCCACAACCACGCATATATCTATAATTCTCGCACCGATTCGATTATAGGGAGCGAATTTGCTCTTCACAACAGCGACTTCTTTAAGAGGAGAAATATCAATGAGTATTCTTATTCTACAAACAATATTATTTGGGGCTATGACGGGAAAAAGTATGCTTTCATCGGCAGCAGAATGCTTCGTCGCTACAGTAAGGACAATCCGCTCACAGTGGATGTGGCTATTATTTCTTCTCGTTTTTACAAGGATTTGAAATCAATCGACGGTATCGTCATTGCCGACAGTATTGTCTTGCCACGGGAGTTGCCTGTTGAGCGCTATGATGAATTGAAAAATTCTCTCCAATTGTTGAAAAGTGAATAATCAGGCGGCGCCTCGGATATGCAAAGCAAAAAAACTACGTTTTTTTCTTTCCATTTCGCTCGGCTTGCACTATCTTTTCATAAAATAGGCTGCGCCTCGGATATGCAAAGAAAAAAACTACGTTTTTTTCTTTCCATTTCGCTCGGCTTGCACTATCTTTGTTGTTATGGAAGAAGAAATAAAGAAAGCTATAAATGTGCTTCGAAAGGGAGGCGTGCTCCTCTACCCCACCGACACTATATGGGGAATAGGATGCGATGCCACTAATAGTAAAGCTGTTAAGCGCATATATGAGATAAAACGTCGCTGCGAAGGCAAAGCAATGCTGGCACTGGTGGGACGTATGAGCGATGTGGAACAATGGGTGGATGACGTGCCGGAGATGGCTTTCACTCTTAATGAGATGAGCGAAAAACCGGTGACTATCATCTATGACCATGGCATCGGCGTGGCGCCGGAGCTTTTAGGCGACGACGGAAGCATCGGCATCCGTGTGAGTCGCGAGCCATTCACTCAGCAATTATGCAACCGCTTGGGGCATCCACTGGTATCCACTTCGGCTAACATTGCCGGGGAGCCTTCTCCGTCGTTCTTCCACGAAATAAGCGATGAGGTGAAAAATGCTGTCGATTATATCGTGAATTATCGTCAGGCCGACACCACCCCACACATGCCCTCAAGTGTGATACGCTTATCATCATCTAACGTAATAAAAATTATCCGCCCGTGACATCGTCATCAAAAACATTGCTTAACTATGTGCTGACCGATTTTGTGGCTGCCATCGTCGGGTGGCTGTCGTTTACGGCATTGCGTTTTCATCTGATGAGCGACATGAAGGAGATGGCGGATGTCCACTCGCTACAAGAATTTCTTATGTTCCCGGATGTGTGGATAGGTCAAGTGTGTTTCCCGATTTTTTTTGTGTTTATTTTTTATCTGTCGGGCTACTACAATAATCTCTCCATAAAGTCGCGATTACAAGAGCTGCTCACCACCCTGGTGTCAACACTCATTGGTTGCATTGTGATTTTCTTTGCAATTATCGTCAACGATAAAATTCCCGACCGTTCCGGCAATTATGAACTCGTTTGCGCCATGTGGCTCATCATGACAATAAGCGTCTATTTGCCGCGATTTCTCATCATCAACACCACCGCCCGACGCATCCGCCGAGGAGAGATTAAGATAAACACATTGGTGGTTGGCGACGACACCGACGCCGTAATCCGAAGCATAAAACGGTCGCAATCATCCACAGGATATGTTGTTGTTGCCACTACACCTTTTGCGGGCGACGAGGTTGCCGCTTTATGCAAGCGTCACAACATACAAACCATCGTGATTGCCCCCGGCAACCACAGCAATGAAGAAACCTTGAGACTCGTAAACAATCTTTTTCGCCTCAACCTCCCGATAAAGTTGTCGCCCGAGATTTACGACATCATCACTTCGGGCGTCAAGCATGCCAACATCACAAGCGAGCCATTTGTCAATATAGCGCAGAGCAGTATGCCGGAATGGCAAAAAAGCGTTAAACGCACTGTCGACATTGTCGTTTCGACAATCTCACTAATACTGTTGCTACCGGCATTTGCCGTCATCTCATTTCTAATCAAACGAGACTCGCAAGGGTCGGTGTTTTATAAGCAAGAACGCATAGGAAGACATGGCAAGCCTTTCAATATTTATAAATTTCGCACAATGTATAGCGATGCCGAAAGCGATGGAGTGCCACGCCTCACCGGCGACAACGACCGACGCATCACTCGCATAGGCAGTTTTCTCCGCAAGTATCGCATAGATGAGACGCCACAATTTTGGAACGTAATAAAGGGAGATATGTCGCTCGTCGGGCCTCGTCCCGAACGCGAATATTTTGCACAACGCATAGTGGAGAAAGCGCCCTACTATACTCTTACCTACCGGATACGTCCCGGAATCACTTCGTGGGGAATGGTGAAATACGGCTATGCTCAGACTGTCGACGAGATGATAGAGCGCTCAAAGTATGACCTCATCTATTTGGAAAATATGTCGCTTTTTATTGATATAAAAATCGTTTTATATACGGTGCGCACCGTGCTCACCGGAAAAGGTATATAGGAGAAAATAAATAATGGCATTATCAATAATTACTAACAACAAAGACCGCCTCAACTCCCGGCTGATGTGGTTGTTGCAATGGCGCGAAACTCACATCAAGGAGAAAAACTTTCTCCTTGTATTGGCATTTTTTATCGGCATTCTGTCGGGCTTTGCAGCATTATTATTGAAGTTTCTCATCCATCTGTTTTCATCTACCCTGACGGCACACATGACATCTACGGGAGCCAACTATCTCTACTTGCTCTACCCGATAATAGGCATTTTGATTGTGGGTGTTTATGTAAGATTTGTGGTTAAAGACAACATCTCTCACGGTGTGACAAGGGTGCTCTATGCCATTTCTCAAAATAAGAGCAGGCTGAAATTTCACAACACCTACACCTCTGTCGTAGCATCATCGATAACAATAGGCTTTGGCGGGTCGGTAGGAGCCGAAGGTCCGATAGTCAATACCGGAGCGGCTATAGGGTCCAACTTAGGCAGCTTGTTTCGGATGTCGCCGCAAATTTTGATGATGCTTGTAGGGAGTGGCGCAGCGGCAGGCGTGGCAGCTATCTTCAAAGCTCCTATTGCCGGGATGTTGTTTGCCATTGAGGTGCTGATGATTGACTTGACGACAGTGTCGGTAATGCCGTTGTTAGTATCGTCGATTACGGCAGCCACCGTGTCGTATATTTTCACCGGATACAGCCCGGAGTTTGTGTTTGACCAAAGCGAAGCTTTTATCACCAACAATATTCCATATGTAATGATGCTTGGAGTGGTGTGCGGATTTACGTCATTATATTTCACCAAAGTCATCGGTTGGGTGGAGAGCATTTTTGCCAAGATGAAAAGTCCCTGGGCAAAATTTGCTGTCGGCTCACTCATCCTCAGCGGCTTGATATTTTGCTTTCCCCCGCTCTACGGTGAAGGATATGAAGCCATCACCAACCTTCTCAACGGCGACCCTACCACCCTTTTCAACGGCTCTGTATTTTATAGTTTCCGCAACAACGTATGGTTTGTGTTGTTGTTTCTGTTGATGATTGTTCTCACGAAGGTGTTTGCCACCAGTGCCACCAATGGTGGTGGCGGCGTAGGCGGTACGTTTGCGCCATCGCTATATGTGGGATGTATGATTGGGTTCTTCTTTGCCTATTTGATAAACACGTTAGGACTGTTTCCCGGGGCTGAATTGTCGTGTAAAAACTTTGCCCTGATGGGGATGGCGGGAGTGATGGCGGGAGTGATGCACGCCCCGTTGATGGGCATCTTCTTGACAGCGGAGATGACCGGTGGATACCAGCTGTTTCTGCCACTGCTTATGGTGTCGTGTATCTCATATTGTACTATCCGTATTTTCTTGAACTACAGCATCTACACTATGCGTCTTGCAAAGCGAGGAGAATTGCTTACCCACCACAAAGACAAAGCGGTGCTCACGTTGCTGAAAATGGACAGTGTGATTGAGCGCGACTTCACCGAAGTTCATCCCGAGATGACACTGAAGGAGATGGTACATGTGATTTCCGAAAGCAACCGCAATCTATATCCCGTGACCGACAAAGACGGGCGACTCCTCGGTGTGGTTTTGCTCAATGACATTCGCAACATTATGTTTCGCCCGGACCTTTACAATAAAATGTATGTACGCAAATTTATGTGTATGCCCCCGGCAAAAATTGAAGTCGGCGATAATATGGAGAATGTGATGAAAACTTTCGACCGAACAAACGCCTGGAATTTGCCGGTGGTGGAAAATGGCAAGTATGTGGGCTTCGTGTCAAAATCCAAGATATTTAATTCATATCGTCGAGTGCTACGTCACTATTCCGACGACTAACAAAAAATCTACTCAATAATGACAAAAGAAAACTTGAAAATAGTGTTTTTCGGCACTCCCGAATTTGCAGTAACAAGCCTTGAACGTCTTGTCGATAATGGTTTTAACATTGCGGCAGTAGTGACTATGCCCGATAAGCAAGCCGGACGCGGTCATCATCTTATACAGTCGGACGTAAAGAAATATGCCGTGGATAAAGGGCTGCCGGTGCTTCAGCCGGAAAAGCTCAAAGACGAGGCATTTATCCAAACGCTCCGGGAGATTGATGCCGACTTGTTTATCGTGATTGCCTTTAGGATGCTTCCCGAAGTGGTGTGGAATATGCCTCGCTTGGGTACATTCAATCTCCATGCGTCTCTACTGCCGAAATATCGCGGTGCCGCTCCGATAAATTGGGCGGTAATCAATGGCGAGACACACACCGGAGTGACCACATTCTTCCTCAAACACGAGATTGACACCGGTGATATAATCCAACAAAAATCTATTCCTATTGATATCACAGACAATGTGGGAGTGGTACACGACAAATTGATGGTGCTCGGGGCGGAGATGGTGCTCCAAACAGTTGAAGGCATCATCAACGACTCTGTCTGTCGCACTCCTCAAGACGAAATGCTCAACGGAGAAGAGCCTTGTCAAGCTCCCAAAATTTTTAAAGACACCTGCCACATCGACTGGACAAAACCGGCAATGACGGTATATAATCACATTAGGGGTTTGTCGCCCTACCCTGCGGCATGGACGGAAATAGACAAAGACGGCTCAATGCTTCAGCTCAAGATATATGCCACTTCTCTACCCATAAACAAAAGCAATTGCATCCCCGGGAGAGCAAGCGTTGCGGATGGCAAACTAATCGTAGACTGCAACGACGGATGCATTGAAGTGCTATCGGTGCAATTGCAAGGCAAACGCCGTATGGATACAGCCGATTTTCTAAGAGGATTTTCTATCGACGGAGCTACTCTGAAATAGCAATACCTATTTGTAATCTTCAAAGAGTGACTCAGCACATTTCTCGCCATCCATAGCTGCCGAGACAATGCCACCGGCATAGCCGGCACCTTCGCCACAAGGATAAAGACCCTTGATGTCAATATGCAACATTGTCTCGCGATTGCGAGGTATGCGCACCGGAGAGGAAGTGCGGCTCTCGACACCTATCAGCACCGCTTCGTTGGTGAGAAATCCGCGAGCATAACTGCCAAATTTGATAAATCCCTTACGCAAACGATTTGAGATAATAGCCGGAAGCCATTTATCCAATCGAGAGGGATGGATGCCGGGTGCATATGAGGTGCGTGGTAAGTCGACTGATGGTTTTCGCTCTACAAAGTCTTTCATGCGTTGAGCTCCGGCATTTAGTCGGTTGCCGGCTTCTTTAAAGCACAGTCTCTCCAAATCGTCTTGAAAAGCCATCATGCACAATGCGCCCTCTTCGGCATACTTGGCATCAATGTCTTCAGGATGAATCTCTACAACCATCCCGGAGTTAGCCCAACGAGAACCGCGATTGGAAGGCGACATCCCATTGACCACCAATTGTCCGGGCGAGGTAGCCGCCGGCACAATGATGCCTCCGGGACACATACAAAACGAATACACCCCTCTGCCATCCACCTGAGTGACAAAGCTGTATTCAGCAGCCGGAAGCCATTTCCCTCTGCCTTCGGGCGAATGATACTGTATTTGGTCAATAAGATGCTGAGGATGCTCAAGTCTTACTCCCACCGCTATGCCTTTAGGTTCAAGGGTTACATTTTGACTGCTCAGCATGCGATAGACATCACGCGCCGAATGTCCGGTGGCGAGAATCACACTACCTTCAAAACGCTTGCCGTCGGCACATTCCACACCTTTAGCAACATGGTTTTCAATAATCAGGCGAGTCACCCTTGTAGAAAAATGCACTTCGCCCCCACTCTCAATGATTTGCTCCCGCATGGCGCGAATCACAGCGGGCAATTTATCTGAACCGATATGTGGATGGGCATCGATAAGAATATTATCCGACGCCCCAAATTGATTGAAAATCTGAAGTATACGCTCTACAGACCCTCGCTTTTTGCTTCGTGTATATAGCTTGCCGTCGGAATAAGCTCCCGCTCCTCCTTCGCCAAAGGAATAGTTGGAATTTTCATCTACAACACCTTCGCGAGAGATGCGGGCGAGGTCACGACGACGGTCATCGACATTCTTGCCTCGCTCTAAAACCACCGGCTTTATTCCCAACTCAATCAAGCGTAAGGCGGCAAACAAGCCTGCGGGACCGGCTCCCACCACCACTGCTTGCTTACTACCGCTCACATTGCCATAAATATATGGGTCATAACGTCTCACCGTTTGCGGCATTTCATCAACAAAACACCTCACGGTAAGATTAATCATCACCTTGTGCTGCCGCGCGTCTATTGAGCGCTTAATGATATAAAAATGCTTTATCCTGTCAATTTCCAGGTGTCCCTGAATTGCCGCCACTTGCTTCACTTTCGCTTCATTGGCAGCGACAACAGGCTCCACACGCAATTGTATGTCTTGAATCATAATCCACAATCATTCCGTTCATTCTTCAAAGGTACGCTTTCTGCCCTTAACAGCCAAATTATCCCCCAAAAAATGAGAGCAGCGAAACCGCTGACGATTCCGCTGCTTGAAATAAAAATTGAGTTTATAAACGATTATTTGATTTTTAATCTTTTCAATTTCTTGTCGGCTTCACCGGCAGGAACAAGACTTATTGCAAAACCACCGCCACGAGCCATAAATAGTTTTACGGCATCTTTGCTTGTTACCAAACCCTTAGTAATGACATACTTCTCGGGAGCTGTTTGATAGTCGGCATCCTTGGCGTCGGCATACACTGTAGCCACATATTTCTTACCGGCATCAAGGAAGTCAAACGCCACCGGAAGAGTGCGGGCATCGCCATTGGTAACTCCACCGACAAACCACCGTTCGCCACCTTTTTCTTTACGAGCTGCTACGATATATTCGCCCGGCTCAGCAGCAAGATAACGGCTGTCACTCCAATCTACAGCCACATCCTTAATAAATTGGAAGGCATCCATATAACGCTCATAGTTTTCGGGAAGGTCGGCAGCCATCTGCAAGGGAGAGTACATGGTGACATACAAAGCCAACTGATTGCAAAGTGTGGAATTAACCTTTGATGAGTTGTCGGAGGCTACTTTCGACAAATCCATACAGAAAATGCCGGGGGTATAGTCCATCGGACCGCCTTGCAAGCGAGTGAACGGGAGAATGGTGACATGATGAGGCATTGTTCCGCCGAAAGCTTGATATTCAGTGCCTCGAGCACTTTCGTTACCCACAAGGTTTGGATAAGTGCGGCACAATCCGGTGGGGCGTGTGGCTTCGTGAGCATTCACCATAATATGGTGCTCGGCAGCCTGCTCTATGGCATAGAGATAGTGGTTGTTTGCCCATTGTCCGTAATGATATTCGCCACGAGGAAGGATATTGCCCACATATCCGCTCTTCACGGCGTCATATCCATATTTGTTCATCAACGAATAAGCGGCTTCCATGTGGCGCTCATAGTTGCGAAGTGAGCCGGATGTTTCGTGGTGCATCATCAACTTTATACCCTTGGAGTGAGCATAGTTATTAAGCATGGCAATGTCGAAATCGGGATTAGGGGTGACAAAGTCAAACACATAGTCTTTCTCGAAGCCAATCCAATCTTCCCAACCGATGTTCCACCCTTCCACAAGGAGCTGGTCGAAGCCATGAGCGGAAGCGAAATCGATATATCGCTTCACATTGTCATTGTTGGCGGCATGGCGACCATTAGGCTTGGCTCTTTTATAATCTATGCTATCGAGATTAACGGCATTAAAGTCGGTATACGACCAAGTGCTCTTGCCGGTAATCATTTCCCACCAAACACCCATATATTTTGTAGGATGTATCCACGAGGTATCCTTGAGTTTACAAGGCTCATTGAGATTGAGGATGAGTTTGCTGTCGAGCACTGCCGTAGCTGTGGGAGCTACCATCACCGTACGCCACGGCGAATGGCACGGTGCCATCATATAGCCCTTATCGCCGCGAGCGTCGGGAGTGAGCCACGATGTAAACACAAGGTTTTTGTCGTCGAGATTAAGGTGCATCGTGGCATAGTTGATGCATGCAGCCTCGTGAATGTTAAGATAGACGCCATCTACAGTCTTTATTTGCAAAGCCGTTTGCACCCCCGTTGGCGAGAATACCGAAGTGGAGGCATTGTCGGGATTAAGCACCTTTGGCATATCTTTGCGTATCTCTGACAGACGGCACACCGTATAATCGTACTCTTGAGTGTCGTAGTCGCCGGGTATCCAATAAGCGGTATGGTCGCCGGTCATTGCAAATTCCGTACGCTCTTCCTTAATTACAAAATAGGTGAAATCTTTTTGTTCGGGCCATTCATAACGGAAACCTACGCCATCGTTATACAAACGGAAACGAATAATCATCTCACGCATTTTGCCGTCAAAAGGCTGCGACAAGCGCACTGCCATCTCATTGTAATTATTGCGGATAGTGGCAGTTTCGCCCCACACGGGCTCCCACGTTTCATCAAAAGAGCTGCGGGTGGTGCGCACCAAAGAGAAATCGTTGAGCAACGATTTGCCTTTTTTCAGCTCCAAGCCCAGGCGACTTGTCGCCACTACTTCTTTACCATTATACACGAGATTATAGGTAGGAGTACCATCGGCAGTCAAGTCAAAGTTGACACTCAACTTGCCGTCGGGAGAATTGAGGGTTTCAACCGCACCCATCGAAAGCGCAGAGGCAATCAAAAGTGCTGCCGAAAAAAAGAATTTCTTCATAGGTAAAACGATATTTTAAGATAGTGATTTTTCTATGTTGACAAAATTACGAAAAATCTATGGAAAAACCTCCAAAAATTGGAAGATTAACGCAATGTAATCTGTGAATTTAGTAGTTATGAGAAAATCGCGGAAGTTGGATAAAGGGCTGAATAGCGTTTCAAAGCGGATTGGAGAAAGAGAACGGTTTCCTAATCGTTACCCGTCAGAAATGCAGATTTAACAGTCACCGTTCCGTTTGCGCCGCTCTGCGTAGGTTTGCTTGTCAAGGTTTAACTCGTTGATTTATAGTTTTGCAACCAAAAAAGAACGAGTATGACAAGGAGCACATTTCGCGTGCTGTTCTATGCGAACGGCAGCAAGGAGAAGAATGGAATTGTCCCCATCATGGGACGGGTTACAATCAACGGAACGGTGGCGCAGTTCAGTTGCAAACGGAGCATCGCAAAGGGCAAGAGTTTAGAGGCAAGGGCATGGGATTATAAACAATACCAACGGAAGAATAGCAAGTTTGTGTTTGGGGCAGACCAAAACCGCTTGCTATCCTCAGTTGGTTGAAA
>SFVH01000016.1 GCA_004561555.1 bacterium | reverse complement strand
TTTGTAGCGATGATTATCAAAGTTGAGCATATCAATTTGCGACGTTTATTGCATAGAAGATGAAAGTACTGATATTAAACACTTCAGATGCTCGGGGCGGAGCAGCCGTGGTGAGCCATAGGCTGATGGAGGCATTATGTTGCCGCGGCGTTGATGCCAAGATGATTGTAGTGGAGCGACTTACCGACGACCTCCGGGTGGCGGTGGCGGGCACTCCCGAGGAGCGTAAGATGGCTTTTTTGCGCGAGCGACTGGGCATATTCTTAGCCAACGGTTTTAATCGTCGCGACCTGTTTAAGGTGTCAACGGCGCGCTATGGCGTTGATGTGTTGTCGCACCCGTGGCTTAAGGAAGCCGATGTGGTGTGTCTCAATTGGATAAACCAAGGGATGCTGTCGCTGTCGGCAATCCGGGCGATAGCCGATATGGGCAAGAAAATTATTTGGACGATGCACGATATGTGGTGTTGCACCGGAGTGTGTCATCATGCCTATGATTGCAATCACTATGAGCGGCAGTGTGGCAATTGCCCTTTTATGCGCATGCCGTATCCTTCCGACATCTCACGCCGCACATGGAAGCGAAAACGTAGACTGTACACCTCTGCCGATATCCATTTTGTGGCGGTAAGTAGGTGGCTTGCGCAATGTTGTCGCAATAGCGGGTTGCTCTCCGACAAGAAGATAAGTGTCATTCCCAATGCCCTTCCTGTGGAGAGGTTTGCATATGAGCGTAGGGGTGATAAGCAAAAGACGGTGGTGGCAATGGGGGCGGCACGTCTCGACGACCCGGTGAAAGGTTTCGACATCCTTATTGATGCCACAAAACATATCGTCCGACAAAGAAGAGACAGTAATATCCAACTGTTGCTGTTTGGCACCATACGCAACGAGCAGCTATTGTCGCAGCTGCAGTTGCCTTATCGATTTGTGGGAGCTGTCGATGGCAGCCGTATACCCGAAATAATGACCGAGAGCGATATTGTGGTGTCGTCGTCACATTTCGAGACCTTGCCCACAACCCTTATTGAGGGGCAAGCTGCCGGTTGTCTTGCGGTGGCATTTAATCACGGTGGACAAGCCGACATCATCAATCATCTCACCGATGGTTATCTCGCAGAATATCCTGATGCCGTCGACCTCGCTCGAGGCATCCTTTGGGCTGCCGACCATAAAGGTGATGTGGAGCAACGGAAGATGCGCCACGAGAGTGTGGCTCGTCGCTTCTCGCCCGAAGTAGTAGCTGATGCCTACTTGCATCTGTTTTAGCGGTCTCTGTTGAGCAGCCACGAGATTGCCGACACCACCTTGATTTTCTTTTTGTTAATTATTATCTCACGGCTTTTGTCAAGTGATAATCGAGAGATTATCTCAATTTAATTGGATTATTTTGCATAAAATTGAGGTCTGCATCGTGATTGATGCAGACCTCAACTGACTGATTAATTGTGTTTAAACCTATGTATGTTAGAAATAAAAAGTCATATTGAGGGAGCCTCCCAAACTTTCTGTGCCGAGATAAAACTCGTTGGTTTTCGGGCTGACAATATCTATGCGAGAGTCAATATTACCTGTTGCGGTGTTATAGCCTTCATATTCGCGGTATTGTTGTCCGTGCATAATGAAATAAGCGCTGAGGTTGACTTCCGCCCCGATAGAAATCTTCGGAGCGATAAACCATTCCACTCCTACGCTTGTGGTGATTCCTGCGAAGTAGTCGGACGACATCCCATTATCGGTGATTGTGCGATAACCATCGTTATACACACCGGCGAATGCTGATGAGGGTTGCTGGTTGACGCTTGAAATCTGATTTCCGTAGCTATAAGTGGTCTTATCATTTTGGAATGCAAACAATAATCCGGCACCAAACACTCCTTGCACTCTGCGTTTGCCCTTGCGGTATTCTCCACCGAGCATAATGCTCATGCCATTACGGCGATTTACGGCTTCGTCGATGAGCTTATTTTCCGACATGGGGTCGGTCACAAGTGCTTTGTCATCGTCGACATATCGTTTGTCGTGTCGCGACTTAACCATCAATCCTATATTGGCGCGCAAGCCGAACTCATCGGTAAGCATATATTTGCCTTGTATTGATACATCGGGCATAAGTCCGCGGTTGTTCCAATCTTCGGTTTTGATAAATGGTTCGCCACCAAGATATTCTATGTCATTGTCGGTGTTTCCGTTGAAGGCGTTGCCCACATATCTGAATAGCGGAATTACGTTGATGCCCACAGCCCAGTCACCTTGTTGCGGAAGGATGCTTTCTGTTGAAGTTTCCACATCGTTGTTGGTGACCACGACAAGGTCTTTTGCCATTGACGCAAAAGGAATCATTGCCGAAGCTATTAATATTAATGTCTTTTTCATTTCAAAAAGTTGTTAGAGATTTTTATTGGTTGCTTTCCTCTTTGACAATGTCCTCAAGCCATTCTGTGCCATTTACCCCGATGTATGTACCGTCGTAGGCGGTGAAATAATACACCTTGGCTTCGAAGTTGAGCGGAGTGGATACTTGGAGGTTTGCCGGGAAAGTTTTTCTTGATGCGCTATAATAGCCTTTCACTGTTGTGGCTTTATAGTCGTAATTATAAGGCACATTGTAGTTGCTGTAGTAGTAGGGAGGACCGCTTACCCATTTGTCAAGTTCTTGGGTGCTCCATTCTTTGCTATACTGTTCATATAAGCGATAGTCGGCGATAACCGGAAGAAATTCCACCTCGCAAGTAAATTGGCTTGGAGTGTCGATTACCGGGATTGTGAGGGTCATCACACCATTGCTGCCTGAGGTGGCATTATAGGTGCGCACTTCATTGTTGCTATAGGTTACGGTGATTAGTGCGTCTGCCGATGCCATAATGTCAAAGCAGGTGATGCGTTTTGGTGAGCTTGCCAAGAAGAGCTTGTTGTAGTCTTCGCTCGTCTGGTCTTCATATCTGGCAGTGACAGCCGGGGTGTAACGGTCTATCAATTTTCCCACCTTGATGTTGAGCGTTGCCGTGCCTTTAAACATCTCTATCTGCTCGAGGCTTGAGAAGTTGCTATATTCAATGTTGAGCACTCCTTTTGAGCCGCCGGTAATGTTTTTGCTTGATTGATAGGCGTGATAAATCACATTGCTTTGCTTATTCACCGGCTTGTTGTTTTCTTTTTCCACACTGTAGTGAATGCCTTCAAAGTCGTGAGGGCGTACTATTACATTTACCGATGATGTCAATGGCATTGGAATTTCGGCTGAGTAGCGTCCGTTTTCGTCGGTCACGACCGATGCAATAAGTGTTTCGCCTATTGCTCCCGACTTGTAATCGTCGTTGTCGACGATGATATCAACTGTTTGCCCTGCAACCGGTTTGATTGATTCATGAAATTTGCCGTCGATTAATGTGACGCCTTCACTGTAGGATAGCACTCCGGTAACACTCGCTTTTTGCGGCATGCTGTTAAGGTCAAGGCATGTTTGCTCTTTGTCGGAGCAACTTGTGGCACTTGCTGCAAGTATTACGCATGCGGCAATGCTTAAATAATTGTAAAATTTGTTCATCTTAAATTTTTATTAGGTTAATAAAATTTTTATTCGATGCAAATATATGATTTAAATTAAAACTAATGAAACAAAACTGATAATAATTGACGAACTATTGCAGATTTTTGATGAAAACATAGATTTTTAGGATTTCTGCCATTTTGCGCGCCGGCGCAACTTCCCTTACTCATTGAGGACAGCGTGGTTGTCGGCAAACCGGGGCTTTTATCTGCTGTCGCTATTTTTTTCTCTGCCTACAAAAAAACTAAAGTCTATCAATTAAAAATATTTGTTATTAGAGTGAGAGAGAATTTTCTCTCTTTTTTTACTTTTCTCTCTCTTTATCTATATCTATTTCTTTATCTATATCTTTATATAGGTTTCACGACTGGTTTCACGACTGGTTTCATGAGTGGTTTCACAACTGGTTTCAAATGTGCTGTTTCAAAGGAAAGAGGCAAGCACCTGATTTGATGCCTGCCTCTTTAAATGATAAGAGTTTCAAAAGTCGGTTTATTCTTCGCTTTCGTCTTCCTTCATATTGTGGAATACGTTTTGCACGTCATCGTCGTCCTCAAATTTTTCGAGGAGTTTTTCGATTTGTTCGCGTTGCTCAGGAGTTACTTCCTTATAGTCGTTAGGAATGCGCTCAAATTCGGCACTGAGGATTTCAAAGCCGTTTTCTTCAAGATACTTTTGGATGTTAGCAAAGGAGTCAAATGCGCCGTAAATCACGATTTCTTCGCCCTCGTTGTCGAGCTCGTCCACTCCGTAGTCAATAAGCTCAAGCTCGAGTTCTTCGAGCTCGATGCCTTCTTTGGGAGCGATTTTAAACACACACTTGTGGTCGAAGAGGAAAGAGAGACTGCCGGAAGTGCCGAGTGAGCCGCCAAACTTGTTGAAGTAGCTTCTCACGTTAGCCACGGTACGGGTGTTGTTGTCGGTGGCTGTTTCCACTACGATGGCGATGCCAAACGGTCCGTATCCTTCGTAAACGATTTCTTTATAGTCGCTTGCGTCTTTGTCGGTAGCTTTTTTGATTGCGCGTTCCACAGTGTCCTTAGGCATATTTGCTGCCTTGGCGTTTTGCATAAGCACGCGCAGACGCGAGTTGGCATTCGGGTCGGGGCCGCCTGCCTTTACGGCGATAGTGATTTCCTTACCGATTTTAGTGAATGTGCGAGACATATTGCCCCAGCGTTTCAGTTTTCTTGCTTTGCGATATTCAAACGCTCTTCCCATTGGTGTATAAGTTTTTTATTATTTTGTTTTTATTATGATTATCTCAATTTTGCGCCCAGTTGCTTTTCGAGGTTGGCGATAATTTTCCCCATTACGGCATCTATCTGCTTGTCGTTGAGGGTTTTTTCGTCGTCTTGGAGAGTCATGCTGATGGCATACGACTTTTTGCCGGCTTCGAGGTTTTTGCCTTCATACACATCGAAGAGCGAAACACTTTTCAATAGGCGTTTTTCGGAGGCGCGCACCACGGCTTCCACCTGTGCAAAGGTTGTGGCTTCGTCAAGAAGCAGGGCGAGGTCGCGCTTCACGGGCATTGACTTTGGCAGGTCGCTGTATTCCACCTTTTTCTTCTGAGCCATCTTTGCCAATGCATCCCACGACAGCTCGGCGAAATATACCGGCTGTTGGATGTCGGCAATCTTCATCATCTTGCGGCTCACCACACCCATATGTCCGAGCAGTTTACCGCCGCGATTGCGATATTCCAAGCAGGCAGAGAAGAGGTCGTTGGACGTTTGTGTAGCCACAATTTCTTTGTCGGTGATGCCCAAGCGAGCAAACACATTTTCGACGGTGGCTTTGAGGTCAAAAACCGACGATTTGCGTGAGGGTTCGGTCCAGTTGGCAACAGTGATGTCGCCGGTCATCCATATACCGAGTCGCTTCTCCTCGCTGAACGGTGCCAGCGGTTTCTCCTCGGTGGAGTCTGCCTCGGGATTGCGATGGTAGACGTTGCCAAATTCATACATCAGCAAGTTGGCATTCTTGCGGTTGATGTTATGTGAAAGGCTTTCCAAACCACCGAAGATAAGAGTCTGTCGCATCACCGCGAGGTCGTTGCTCAGTGGGTTGAGGAGCGTAACGCACGATGACAAGGGGTAGGTGGAAAGGCTTTCGTAGTAGCTCACTGCCGTGAGTGAATTGTTGAGAATCTCATTGTAGCCGGCAGCGGTGAGTTGCTCCGACACCTGATTTTGCAGCTGTTCGAGGGTGTCGGTGGTTTGTCTGTAGGAAAGTGAGGAATGGAGCGTGTCACCAAATTCCACATTATTATATCCGTAGATGCGGAGGATGTCTTCCACCACGTCGCAGGGACGAGTGACGTCAACGCGATAGGTCGGGATGCGAAGCTTCAGCGACTCATCGGTTTCGTTTTCGATGTCCATTTCGAGGGCGCCGAGGATGGTTTTCACCATATCGCGAGGTAGCTCCTTGCCGATAAGGCTATCCAAATAATTGTAGCTCAACTCCACTGTGGGGCGCTCCACAGGCTGAGGATAGATGTCTACGATTTCGCCGCAGATTTCGCCGCCGGCAAGCTCTTTGACCATAAGGGCGGCAATCTTGAGCGCATAGATGACGTTGTTGGGGTCTACTCCGCGCTCGAAGCGAAACGAGGCGTCGGTGTTAAGTGCCTGACGACGTGCCGTCTTGCGCACCCATGTGGGGTGGAAGCATGCCGACTCCAAGAATACGTCGGTAGTAGTTTCGGTCACTCCCGACTCCAATCCGCCGAACACTCCGGCGATACACATCGGCTCTTCGGCATTGCAAATCATTAAGTCGCGTGAGGTCATTGTGCGCTCCACGCCGTCGAGGGTGACAAATTTTGAGCCTTCTTCAGCTGTGCGTACCACAATTTTCTCGCCTTTCACTTTTGCCACATCAAAGCAGTGAAGCGGTTGGCAATAGGCATTGAGCACGAAGTTGGTGATGTCCACAATGTTGTTTATCGGACGTTGTCCTATGGCAGTCAAGCAGTTGCGAAGCCATTCCGGACTTTCAGCCACCTTGACATTGCGTATGGTCACTCCGGCATAGCGCAGGCAAGCTTCAGGCGAAGCCACTTCCACTGCTATTGCGCCATCGCAACGGTCAGCGGCATAAGCCTCTACAGAGGGCTTGTGGAGCTTCGCTTCTTTGCCGTTGGCTTGCATCCATGCTGCAAGGTCGCGCGCCACGCCATAGTGGGAGGCGGCGTCGATGCGGTTGGGAGTGAGGTCTACTTCAAACATATAGTCGTCCTTGATGCCGTAGTAGTCTTTGGCTTTGGTGCCCGGCACTGCGCTCTGAGGCAACACGATGATGCCGTCGTGGGAGGTGCCGATGCCTATCTCGTCTTCGGCGCAAATCATGCCGAACGATTCTACACCGCGAATTTTCGATTTCTTGATGGCAAACTCTTTGTCGCCGTCGTAGAGCTTGGTGCCTACGGTGGCAACCACCACATGCTGTCCTGCAGCAACGTTGGGGGCGCCACACACTATTTGGGTGGCGTTGCCATCGCCGAGGTCAACGGTGGTGATGTGAAGGTGGTCGCTGTCGGGATGGTCGATGCAGGTGAGCACCTTGCCAATCACAATCCCTTCAAGACCGCCTTTGATGGTCTCCACTTTCTCCACACCATCCGTTTCCAGACCGATGGAGGTGAGAGCCGCCGACACCTCTTCGGGTGTAAGGTCGAAATCCAAGTAGCGTTTCAACCAGTTGTAAGATATATTCATAGTCTTTGATTTATTTCAAAAAATGTCAAGCGAAATGACACACAATACGTAATAACGCACAAAATTACTGCAAATTGACTGAAGAAAAAACAAACTTTGCCGTTTTTTCATTATCAGCTCATAAAATTTGCTATTTTAATAGAGATAAAAACCGCGAGGGGATTGGTGTCTCAAAAAGCATATCTTTGCGAGTCACCGGATGTACAAACCGGAGAGTGCGAGCATGAAGTGCCATGCGGCGAAGGGGACTGCTCTTTGCGCCATACTTGCGGTCGCCCACGATAGGGTGTCCCAAATCTTTCATATGCACGCGTATTTGATTTTTGCGTCCGGTGTCGAGGCTCAGCTCCATCAGCGAGTAGCCGTGGCGACAGTCGAGCCGCTTGTAGCGAGTGATGGCGAGTTGCCCCTCCTCGGGGTTTTGTGTGGAATACACCTCATATTGCGATGTCTCGGCAAGGTAACTCCTTACCGTGCCGGATTCTTCTTCTACTTTGCCTTCAACCACTGCCACATAGGTGCGACTCAACACCATGTTATTCCAATTGTGCTGCATCGCTTCTTTAGCTTCGATGTTTTTGGCAAACATCATTAAGCCGGAGGTATCGCGGTCCAAGCGATGGATGATAAACAGTTTTAAGTGTGGGTCCTTATTTTTAAGATAGTTGCGCACGATGCTGTATGCCGTGCCGTCGCTGCGATTGTCGGTGCCCACTGAGAGGATGCCGCTCCCTTTGTGCACCACAATGATGTCATCGTCTTCATATACCAAGCGGATGCGTGGATGTGAAAAGGTCACAAACGGACGTGTGAAATTGACCGACATCTCGTCGCCGGGTTGCACCGTTACGTCAAATTGGCTCGTCGGCACTCCGTTGACCGCCACTTGCCCATATTTCATCATCGCTTTCAACGATGAACGCTTGTGGTCGGATAATTTCTGCTCGAGGCATTGCAAGAGTGTGGTTTCTTCCTCATTCCTCCATATAAAGATGCTGTCAGGACGCCATCGGCGACGCTCTGCGCCCGGCTTTGTCGTTCTTGTCATAATTGTCTGATTTGGAGTGCAAAGATACAATGTTTGCCGCTCTTAGGCAAATAAAAACCGTGATAGAGTCGTTTGATACAAAAAAATATGTTATACAGCACCTAATAACTATTGAAACAGTAAAAGAAGAATAAAAAACAACACAATTTGAAGAAATAGTTTTATTTTCCAAATTTTTGTTATATTTTTGTTCGATAAAATGAAAAGAATGAGTGTCAAACTACATAGAGAGGGCGTGAATATCATCTTGACGCTATTGTTGATATTGGTGGTTATCAATGTCCCGATAGTGCTATTTGTGGAGTCGAAAGTGGCTTGGTGTATTTCCGGTGGCTTGTCGCTCGCAGCTATGTGGCTTGTGGCTAATTTCTTTCGGTCGCCTTTGCGTAATTTCAAGGGCGAGCGTGAGGGCATCGTGGTGTCATCGGTCGACGGAAAGGTGGTGGCTCTTGAAGAAGTGGAGGAGACAACCGTGCTGCATAAGCGGGTGATTCAGTTGTCGGTGTTTATGTCGGTGTTTAATGTCCATGCCAATTGGTATCCCGTTGACGGTGATGTGGAGTCGGTGCGCTATCAGCCCGGACGTTTCCGCGCCGCTTACTTGCCCAAGTCGAGCAGCGAAAATGAGCATTCGTCGGTGGTGATACGCACTCCCGGCGGTACGCGCATTCTCGTGTGTCAGATTGCCGGAGCCATTGCTCGACGCATTGTCACTTATTCTCACCCGGGATGTCATGCCGATATCTCTGACCATCTCGGTTTTATCAAGTTCGGCTCAAGGGTGGATATCTATTTGCCACTCGATGCTGAAATCTTCGTAAAGGTTGGCGACAAAACTGTGGGTGGCATCACCCCGATTGCGCGTCTGAAAGAAAAATAAGAAAAACTATGAAATTCTTGCATACTATCAAGCAAAATGTGCCCAATACAATCACCTGTATGAACTTGTTTGCAGGTTGTATGGCTATCGTGTTTGCTTTTAAGTTTTGCGACATCGTCGGTGGGTGGCACGGCTATGAATGGTCGTTTCTTTTTATAGCACTTGCCGCCTTGTTTGACTTTTGCGACGGCTTATGTGCGCGATTGCTCCACGCATATTCGGCGTTGGGCAAAGAGCTCGACTCGCTTTCCGACCTTGTGAGCTTCGGGGTGGCTCCCGCAGCATTGGTGTTTAATCAAATGCAAGTCAATGGTTCGCATCCGATGTCGTATGCCGCATTTCTCATCGCTATCTTTGGAGCGCTGAGGCTTGCAAAGTTTAATATCGACGACCGCCAGACAACTTCTTTCATTGGCTTGCCTATCCCTGCAAATGCAATATTTTGGATTGGATTGGTGGCTTGGAATGTAGATTTCAGATATCTCGGCGATGTGTGGATGACGGCGTTGGTGGTGCTGTTCCCGCTGTTGATGGTGTGCCGATTGCCGATGTTCTCTCTCAAAGTGAAGAGCTTGTCGTTGCGCTTCAATGTGCGCCGTTATGCGTTGCTATTGGGGGCAGCGATGCTCGTGGCATGGATGCAGCTTGCCGGACTGCTTTGGACGATTATCCTATATATATTGTTGTCGATAACCGAAAAAAGAGGTGAACAAGCAGAGGTGTAGGTTTGTTTAGTCAATAATTGACATATTTTTTTAATGCGAAAAAAGTGGAATTCTTAGGTTTTTTATTCTTGTTGGTGCTGTTGCTTATTCTCATCCCGGTGGTGAGGGTGGTATACACCGTGTGGCGAATGAAGCGACAGTTTACGCGCACATTCCGTCAAGCATCGGAGCAGCAACAGCAAGCCTATGATAAGGCTAATAAGTCTAATGCCGATGCCCGGAAACAACGGCGCAAAGTGTTTGGAAAGTCGGACGGCGAATATGTGCGTTTTGAGGAAATCTCAATCGCCGACAATGAGCCGACAGTGCCTGAGACTTCATTTGATAAGAATAAGGTGGAGCCACGCATTTCGGATGCTGAATTTGAAGAAATTCTTTACAATAAACGACATACTGATGAATAAGACGTACAGACAGGAAGACAGGCTTCGTAAAGTTGCGCTGATGCTTGCCGACAAAACGTCACTCGGCACCATGTGCCACCTTTGCCGGAGCGGTGAGCCCCTTCCGGTGCAATCTTCTATTCGTGAAATCATTGATATCTGTCGCTCCGTGTTGTTCCCGGGTTTCTATGGCGACGATGATGTCACAATTTATTCATTGGAGTATTTTATCGGAATAAAGTGTGGCAAGCTCCATTCGCTTTTGGTGAAGCAGATTGCCGCCGGGTTGGCGCTTGAGCAAGACTGTAATGCATCGGTTGACTACGCTTCGCTCGAATGTCAAGCCTCGGAGATTGCCGCTGCTTTTATCGAGCAACTCCCACAGTTAAGACATTTGCTCCACACCGATGTGCAAGCCACCTATTGTGGTGACCCCGCTGCCGTGACCACCGAGGAGGTGATATTCTGCTATCCGGGGCTGAAGGCTATCATGAACTATCGCATAGCCCACGCTTTGCTCTCTCTCGGGGTACCAATCATCCCTCGCATGATTAGCGAGATGGCTCATTCGGAAACAGGTATCGACATCCATCCCGGAGCCACGATAGGTGAATTTTTCTCTATCGACCACGGCACGGGTGTCGTGATTGGTGCAACTGCAATTATTGGAAATAATGTGAAGCTGTATCAGGGTGTGACCCTTGGGGCTAAAAGTTTTGATATGGACTCCGATGGTAATCCTATCAAGGGCATCCCTCGTCACCCTATTATCGGCGACAATGTGGTGATTTACTCCAACACTTCGGTGCTCGGACGCATCCGCATAGGTAATAATGCCGTTATCGGAGGTAACATTTGGGTGACCGAAGATGTGGCTGACGGCGAGAAACTCACACAAGCTCGTGCAAACAATATTCTTAGATTTAAACAGGATTAATAATATAATATGGAAGAGAAAATGGAATTGGTCGCCAAGACTTTTCAAGGGTTGGAAGATGTGTTGGCCGACGAATTGCGACAATTAGGCGCTGAAGATGTGACCCCGGGCACTCGTATGGTGGCTTTTAAAGGCAATATGGAAATATTGTATAGAGCAAACTTTTGTTGCCGTACGGCTCTGAGAATTCTTAAGCCTATCTACACGTTTAAAGCCACGGATGCCGACGAGCTTTATGAGCAGGCTAAGCTTTTCGATTGGGACAAGTTTCTCTCTCCCGACAAGACTTTCGCTATCGACTCTACGGTGTTTAGCGAAGATTTTCGTCACTCTAAGTTTGTCACTTACAGGGTGAAAGATGCTATCGCCGACTTCTTTACCGAGCGCTATGGGCGTCGCCCGTCGATACGCCTCTCGGGTGCGGATATTTTGTTGAATGTGCATATCTATCAAGATAGCGTCACTCTATCGCTCGACAGCTCCGGAGAGTCGCTCCACAAGCGTGGATATCGTGTGGAGCAGACGGAGGCGCCTATCAATGAAGTGCTTGCCGCCGGATTAATCCTAAAGACGGGTTGGCACGGCGAATGTAATCTCATCGACCCGATGTGTGGCTCCGGAACGTTTCTAATCGAGGCTGCGTTGATAGCGAGAAATATTAATCCGGGCGTGTTCAGAAGCGGTTTTGCTTTCGAAAATTGGCCCGATTTCGACCGTGATTTGTTTGATGATATATATAATGATGATTCTGCAGAGCGCGAATTTGTGCATAAGATTTACGGCTCCGACATTTCGCCTAAGGCTATTGCCATCGCGGAGAGAAACATCAAAAGTGCCGGCGTGGGGCGTGACATCGACCTCAAAGTGTCGCCTATCTCCGACTATACCGAAGCGCCGGAGGGTGGCATATTAATCACTAATCCTCCCTACGGTGAGCGTATCTCTGCCGACGATATGGATGCGCTTTATGCGTCAATTGGCTCGCAGCTGAAAAATGTGTTTAAGAATTACCACGCTTGGATTATCGGGATGAAGAAGGAGTGTTTCGACAAAATCGGTTTGAAGCCTTCTCGTAAAATCCCGATGCTCAACGGAGCTTTGGAGTGTGAATTTAGGGAGTATGAAGTGTTTGATGGCACTTATGCTGAATTCAGAAAGCAAGGTCGAGCGCTTAGAGGTGAAGCTCCAAAGCCTCGCCCGATGAGAAAAAAACGTGAGGATGACGAGGAAAGCCGTCCTCCGCGCCGCTGGAAAAATCAAGACGATGGTCATCGCTCTCGTCGCGACTTTAAGAGGGAAAAAGACAGCGACGGTTGGGAGAAGGACCGACATGGTGTGAAACGTAGAAAGGCTAAAAATCCTCTCGAAGAGCGTTATCACAAGCCGTACAGCGAGCGTCGTCGAGATTTCAACGACGAGAAAGTGCGTAAAAATGTGAGATTTAAGATGCCTAAACTTTTCGATGAGTCGGAATGGGGCGAAACGGAAGTGGTGATGAGGCATCGCAATAGAAAAGACAATAAAGATTAGCAAACAGATAAATTTTTTGATAATGAGCAAGCATACGGTTCTTCTTCTCGGCTCCGGTGGTAGAGAGTCGGCATTGGCGTGGAAATTGGCGCAAAGTGATAATCTCATCAAGTTGTATATAGCCCCGGGCAATGGTGGCACTGAGCAATATGGCGAAAATGTCAACCTCTCGCCGTTGGATTTCCCGGCGGTCGCCGATTTTGCTTTAAGTAATGGCGTGACGATGATTGTGGTGGGTAACGAAGACCCGTTGGTGGCTGGTATCTACGATTATTTCGCCGGTGATGAGAAGATATGCCATATCCCGGTAATTGGTCCCTCGAAAGCGGGTGCTCAGCTCGAAGGTAGCAAGGACTTTGCCAAGGGGTTTATGATGCGCCACAATATCCCCACGGCTCGCTATCTCAGCGTGTCGGCTGAGAATATCGAGGAAGGCATCGATTTCTTAAATTCGCTTCGGGCTCCTTATGTGCTTAAAGCCGACGGATTGGCAGCCGGAAAGGGTGTGCTTATTCTGCCTACTCTCGAGGAGGCTGTGGATGCTCTGAAGGAAATGCTTGGCGGTATGTTTGGAAAGTCGTCGGCTACGGTGGTGATTGAGGAGTTTCTGTCGGGCATCGAATGTTCGGTGTTTGTTTTGACCGATGGAGTGAGCTATAAGATTCTGCCGGTGGCTAAGGATTATAAGCGCATCGGTGAGGGTGACAAGGGCTTGAACACCGGTGGTATGGGGGCTGTGTCGCCGGTGAGTTTCGCCGATGTGTCTTTTATGAAAAAGGTGGAAGAGCGCATAGTGCTCCCAACTCTTAAGGGGTTGAATGAAGAAAAGCTCACTTATAAGGGTTTTATTTTCCTCGGTCTGATTAATGTGGATAATGACCCCATGGTGATTGAATATAATGTGCGTATGGGTGACCCTGAAACGGAGGCTGTGATGCTTCGCATCAACGGCGACCTCCTCGACTTGCTTGAAGGGGTGGCTTCCTCGTCGCTCGACAGCCGTAAGATGGCTATTGATGAGCGTTATGCTGTGACGGTGATGATGGTGAGTGCCGGTTATCCGGGTGCTTATGAGAAGGGTAAACTTATCTCCGGACTTGACGTCCCCTCGGAGAGCATCTTGTTTCATGCCGGAACGAAGCAAACGCCCGACGGAGTGGTCACTGCCGGTGGGCGTGTGATTGCCGTAAGCAGCTACGGCAACTCGAAGGATGAGGCGTTGGCGCGCTCGTTTGCCACTATTGAGCAAATAGATTTCGACGGTAAATATTTCCGTCGTGACATCGGCTTCGATTTAGACTAAGGTTTTTATTACATATCGATATGGCAACGGAAGTGAAAGACGGCTACTTGCTGTGCCATCAAGAGGATGGACCCGACTTGGGTTATTACAGGCGACAAGGTTCATCCCGGTGTTCATTCCGGAAAGCCTTGGGGAGTGGAACGATTGTCGGTTGCCGAACAACACTATAAGGCTTTTATTGCCGGTGTCGACCAGTTTGGTGGAAACAACGAGAAGGGTCCGGTGATTGAGGTTTACGATATGTATGTGCGAAATTTTGGCGAGGATGTGGCAAGAAAGCGGTTTGAGGCTTAAGTAAATGTAGGGAAAATTTGATGGAATTTTTGGAGTAGAGGGGAAGAAAGGTTACTTTTGTGGTTGAAAAAAGTTTTTGACTATGAAGGTGACGATGATTGGGGGTAGCGGCTTTGTTGGCACGAGGTTGATAGGGCTTCTACAAGAGGCCGGGGGCTACGACGTGAAGAACGTGGATTTGCTTCCGAGCCATTTTTTTAATGATGTCACGGTGATAGGAGATGTGCGGCGACAGGAGGATATTGACCGAGAGCTGTCGGGCAGCGAGGTTGTGGTGCTGTTGGCGGCGCAACACCGCGATGATGTCAGTCCGACGTCGCTCTACTACGACACCAATGTTGAGGGTATGCGAGTGACTCTTCGGGCAATGGAGCGCAATGGGGTGAAGCGGCTGGTGTTTTTCTCGTCGGTGGCTGTTTATGGCTTAAACAAGCATAATCCTGATGAGGACCACGATAAGGACCCATTTAACCACTATGGCAAGTCGAAGTGGGAGGCGGAACAGGTGGTTGCGGAGTGGCATCGCAGTCATCCTGATTGGAATGTGAATATTGTTCGTCCTACGGTGATTTTCGGGGAGCGCAATCGCGGCAATGTCTACAACTTGTTGCGTCAGATTGCCGGCGGGAAGTTTCTGATGGTGGGCAAGGGCAACAACCGCAAGTCGATGGCGTATGTGGGTAATGTTGTGGCGTTTGTGAAGTTCTTGCTTGAGAGTCGCACTGAGGGCTACAATGTGTATAATTATATCGATAAGCCCGACTTTACGATGAACGACCTTGTGGCGCATGTGGAGAAGGTGCTTGGCAAGCATATACCTGCCACTCGCTTGCCTTATTGGCTTGGGATGGTTGGTGGCTATTGCTTCGATGTGTTGGCGTGGATTACGCGTCGCAAGTTGGCTGTCAGTTCGGTGCGTGTGAAGAAGTTTTGCGCCACCACCGAGTTTGACGCTCGCCGCATGGAGCAGTCGGGATTTCGTGCTCCTTATAGCCTTGGCGAGGGGTTGGCACGCACTCTGGAGTTTGAGTTTGTTCATCCTCGCCACGACGACGTCACTTTTAAGACGGAGTGAGAGTTGCTTTTAGGGGCGAAGCTATAAAAAAACGAATGAGGCTATGCGCATAGTCTCATTCGTTTTTTATGGTGGCGGCTTGTGTTACTTCCAGAATTGCTTGGCGTAGGGAGTGAGATAGGCTTTCAGCTCGTAGGCGCCGACGGTCACCGATACCGGTCCGGCGGCGTAGGCAGCCACTTCGTAGGGGTTGTAAACAAAAGTCATCGAGTAGTCGTTGACATAGAAGTTGTCTATGTGAGGCACTTCGTTCACCAACAGCATAGGCGATACGTTCTCGTTGCGGAGCATCTCATTCCACACAGTCTTTTTGACCTCCTCGATGTTGGTGAATAATAGCGCCGGAGTCAACACCTTAGCGCCGGCGATGTCGTAGTTGATATATTGAGAGGCTTCATATCCGTGAGCTGCTCCGGCAAGAAACGAAGAGTTGAAAATCGTGTAGGTTATAATTTTTTGATTTTGGTAGGAGGGGAACGCCTCTACTTTTAGAAACGACACAGCGTGAGTTTCATCGGCAACCACCTGCGTGTTGCATTTTTTTGTTTTCAACCCTTTCACGTCTTCAAAACCGAGCGGTGTCTCCACCAGCGAGGAGAGCGTCTTTGAGATGTCTGCTTTGGCATTTCTGCCAAAAGCCTTTTTCACAATCGAGTCGGCAAGCACCGTAGCCTCCTTTCCGTCGACTGTTTGAGGCATCACCATGCAAATGTCGAAGTCGGCATAGTAGTTACCCGGACGCCATTTGAGGCTGTCGTGGAGCATAATCTCACGCGTCTCACGCAGAGCGACGGTCTTGAGGGTAGTTACGGCGTCGCTGCTGTGGTCTGTTTCTGTTTGTTTCTCGTTGTTGTCTCCACACCCTGTGAGGAGCAACACAGTAGCCATCAGGCTAAAAAGTTTCCTTGTCATAGTCTTGTGGCAACGCCAAGCGTTGCGGTTAATAGGTTAATAAGGTTAGCGAGCGAGGAGCATCACCAAACTTCCGTCTTCGTTGAAGAGTCCCACGGATCCGTCGGGCATCAAGCCAAACTTAGCGGCATCGCCGAGCGCCTCCATCACACGACTTTCAAACGCCATGTCGTCGCACATACGCATCGTTATCGCCATATTTTTGGAAAACGAGATGAGCTGTCCGTCGACCGAATATTCGCCGTTGAACGTGTTGCAAGCGGCATTACCGTGCACGAGCCTCTCTTCTGTGTCAAACCAAATTGTGGGTTTTGATTCGGCTTTCGGCATCAATCCACCGGCACTGACGATGCGCCATTCGCCTTGTAGGAGAGAATGTTTCATCTTTTGGCAACGCGAAATGAGTGTAGCCACCTCCTTGCCCTCGATGTCGAGCAACGTCAGTCGGTTGCCCTTCAAGGAGAAGCCTTTTGCCTCGCCGAGCGCCTTCATCACCGCCGTTTCGCAGTCCATATTCGGGCACATCATCTTCGTGGCAGCCATCACCCCGAAGTCTACATTGCCCTTATCATCGGTTTTCAAAGAGCCGCGAAAACTGTTACACCCGGCATTGCCGTGATAGTCGTTGTTGCCGAAGTATATGTAAGGAGTAACGTCGCTCGAGAGAGTTTTGCCACCCGCTGTTTCAAATTGCCATTCGCCCTTCACCTCGGCGATAGTAGCCGTTTTTGCGCCCCCGCAAGAAGCCATCATCACAGCCAACGCGGCAGCAGACACAATCAAAGAAAAATTTTTTATCATGCTGTTTTAATAGTTAAAGTTTAATTTTCTTTTATAATGACAACCGAGAAGATAAAAAGTTTAATAGTAGAGATGCTCGATAAGGATTTTTATGCCGATAGCAATCAGCGCCACACCTCCCAACGGCTCCGGACGCCATTTCACCACACGTCGCGCCAACGCCCCTATCACGCTTCCTGCCAAGCTCATAGCCAGCGACATAGCGCCGATGAGCGCCACCGGCAACAGTAGCGCCACGAAGGAGTCGAAGCCCGTGAAAGCCAACGTCACCCCCACGGCGAGAGCGTCGATGCTTGTGGCTACCGCCAGCAGAAGCACCATCTTCATCCTCGACACGTCGACGTGCGACTCTTCCTCCGCCTTAAAACCCTCGCGTATCATGTTGATGCCGAGCATCAAGAGCATTGCAAACGCCACCCAGTGGTCGTAGTCGCGGATGATGTCGCTAAATGTGCTCGCACCCAGCCACCCGATAACAGGCATTATCGCTTGAAACAAACCGAAGAAAAAGGCAGTGCGAAGAAAAAGGCTCCATCTCATCTTTCTGAGCATCATCCCGCTTGCCAGCGACACCGAGAAGCAATCCATGCCGAGACTCACAGCAATGAGCAGAGTTTCGATTATTCCCATAACAATTACGGATTGCGTGTTTGTCCGTTGCCCGAGATGATGTACTTATAAGTTGTGATTTCCGGCAATCCCATCGGACCGCGAGCATGAAGTTTCTGAGTGGAAATGCCAATCTCAGCGCCGAAGCCAAACTGCCCGCCGTCGGTGAAAGAAGTGGGAAGATTTGTGTAGACGCAAGCAGCATCAATCTCACGCGTGAACGTGTCGCAAACAGCCTCATCCTCAGCCACAATGCTCTCGCTGTGGTGGGAGGTGAAGCGCGAGATATGGTCGATGGCATCGGCGAGCGAAGCCACAGTGCGGATGCTCATGCGATAGTCGATATATTCGCGTCCCCAATCGCTGTCATCGGCTTGAGAAAGATAGGGATATTTGCCATCGAGAGCCGCAAAAGCCCTCTCGTCGGCGCGAATCTCCACCTTCTTCGCCGCCATATTCTCCACAATTATTGGCAAGTCGGCGAGGCGACTTTCGTCGATTACCAGGCTGTCGAGCGCATTGCACACACTCACACGGCGCGTCTTGGCGTTGGTGACGATAGCTTGCGCTTTTAGTATGTCGGCCGACGAATGGATGTAGCAGTGGCACACTCCGGCACCTGTCTCAATCACCGGGATGCGAGCATTGTCGCGAACAAAGTTGATGAGTCTGGAGCTGCCGCGCGGTATCACCAAGTCGACATAGCCCACTGCACCCAGCATCTCCTGAGTGGTGGCATGGTCGGGCGGCAGAAGAGTGACGCAAGCCTCGTCGATACCTTCGCTGAGCAACACCCCTCTCAGCACCTCCACGATGGTGCGGTTTGAGCTGTCGGCATCACTGCCCCCTTTTAGCACACACGCGCTTCCGCTCTTGAGGCAAAGCGAGAACACATCAAACGTGACGTTAGGTCGCGCCTCATAGATGATGCCAATCACCCCGAAAGGCACGCTCACCTTGCGTATCTTCATCCCATTAGGCTGTGTCCATTCGCGGAGTGTTACCCCCAAGGGCGACGGTAGCGCCGCCACGCTACGCATATCATTGGCAATAGAGGCTATGCGGTCGGCGGTGAGCATCAAGCGGTCGTATTTAGGGTCTTCCTTACTCATGCGAGCAAGGTCGGCGGCATTAGCTGCGAGGATGCTGTCGGTAGCCGCCACGGCGGCATCAGCGGCTTTCAGGAGCACGCGGTTGATGTCGGCATCAGTCATGCGGTTAAGCATCCGCGAGCTGCGGCGTGCGCCCTCAAGCATTGTTTTCAGATTGTCATTCATTATCTTAGAGTTTTGTATCGTCAAAAAAATCATCCATAAAGCGACCTGTTCAGCTATCGGGCGCCACACAGCGGGCTGAAGCCTTGCTCCACAGCATTTCGGGAGCCGGGGTCACTCAATTATTCCGCTTATTGGTCGATAAAAAGATAGTTGTAGTGGACTATAGGTTTTGCCCCTTGCACCCCAATAAGTTTTCGTGCCTCCTCGCTGTCGTAGGCTGTACGACCCACGGCAAACACCCTACCGTCGGGAGCCACAATCTTCACGATGTCATCCTTTTCAAATTCGCCATCCACGCGAGTCACCCCCACGGCGAGCAAGCTGCTCGCTTGGGCAGTCGAAGTCAGCGCCACGTAAGCACCCTGATTGATGTGGATTTCCCCCTTAGCAAACCCATCGCTATGAGCAATCCACTTTTTCACACTCGACACCGTACGGCGTTGCGCCACAAATGTGGTGTGTGGCACCTCCTTTCCGGCAAGAAGGATGTCGGTGAGCACATTTTCGCGCTTACCGTTGGCAATCATCACGGCAATACCTTCATCGGCAACCTTTCGCGCAATGCGAAACTTAGTGCCCATGCCGCCTCTACCAAACTGCGACTTGCCTCGAGCCACAATCGTCTCTGCATCAAGCGCTTCGTCGGGGAGCACCTCCGAGATGAGCTTCGACTCCGGCAGCGACGGGTCGCCGTCGTACACACCATCAATATTTGAGAGAATAATCAGCACATCCATATCCATCATCGTGGCTATCAATCCCGACAGCTCGTCGTTGTCGGTAAACATCAGCTCCGTGACACTCACCGTGTCATTCTCGTTAACAATAGGAATCACACCATTGTCGAGCATCACCTCCATGCAATGCTTCTGGTTGAGATAGTGCAAACGCGTGGAGAAATTCTCCTTCATCGTAAGCACCTGCCCGCACACCATCCCATGGTCGCGGAAAAACTCGTAGTAGCGATTGATGAGCTTCGCCTGCCCCACAGCCGAAAACAGTTGTCGCGCCGACACTGCATCCAGTCGCGGAGTGTCCTTCATCTCGCTACGCCCCGAAGCCACCGCCCCGGAAGTGATAATCACCACCTCTTTTCCACTGCGTCGAAGCTCCGCCACTTGGTCGACGATGGCAGACATACGCGTAATGTCGAGCGTACCGTCGCGACGAGCGAGCACATTGCTACCTATTTTTATTGCTATTCGTTTGTAATTATTCATAACCTTATGTAGAGCCTCGTAGCCCATTGCAAAGTTAATCATTCTGAGCAAAGCCACAAAATATGCGATAAAAGAAGATGAAAAATTTGGATAAATATGAAATAATGACGTATATTTGCACCCACGCTTCTTGATAAGCGCAAACAAGATTGGGGATGACCGGTTTTGACAGCGTGTAGAGGGGGCGCGTAAGCATGCAGAGCGATGATGGCTATGCTCTTTAATCTCAGACATCAAAAAATTTAACTGGCGAAAATAACTACGCTCTCGCTGCCTAATTGAAGTACAGTAGATTAGCTTAATTTCCACCACAGTGGCGGAAACGAGACATCACCCGATTGCCTTGCCTTGAGACGTTTCGATAAGGTGGTGCTTGGAAATTCAAGGATAGGGATAGCTCCGCTCCGTGGCTTGACCGAAATTTTAGGAGATAAGCTGCGGGTTGGTGGCTTCATGCCTGCCCACAGACGACAACCAACTTGAAGATAAGCATGTAGAAAGCGTGTTCGTTCCGCGTTTGGACGAGAGTTCGAATCTCTCCATCTCCACCCGAAAAAATGAGGAGGTTGTGTCGATACAGCCTCCTTATTTTTTTCTTGATTTATAGGTATTTAAATTGTAAATCAAAACTCGCTGGTGAAGTGGAATTTGATTTTGGGGAAGTCTTGCTGAGCCATTGATAGAACATAGCCGGAGTCGGCAAGAAACACGTCGCGTCCTTCGCGGTCAAGAGCCATAAATTGGTGTTTGCGCTTTTTGAAAGCATCAAGAGCAGCGGCATCATCGCTCTCAATCCAACAAGCTTTGTAGAGGTTGAGAGGCTCCCAGCGGCATTGTGCGCCATATTCGTTGAGCAATCGATATTGGATTACTTCAAATTGGAGTTGTCCGACGGTGCCGATGAGTTTGCGACCGTTAAATTGATTGACAAACAGCTGAGCCACACCTTCATCCATAAGTTGCTCAATGCCTTTGTTGAGCTGTTTGGTCTTCATGGGGTCGGTGTTTTCGATGTATTTAAACATCTCCGGAGAGAAACTTGGCAAGCCTTTGAAATGCAACTCTTCGCCGGAGGTCAGAGTGTCACCGATTTTAAAGTTGCCGGTGTCGGGAATACCTACAATGTCGCCGGGGAAAGCTTCATCGACCACCGACTTTTTCTGTGCCATAAAAGCCGTGGGAGCAGCAAAGCGCATGGTTTTTCCGGTGCGTATTTGCTTGTAGTTGACGTTGCGTTCAAACTTTCCGGAGCATATTTTGACAAACGCGATGCAGCTGCGGTGGTTAGGGTCCATATTTGCGTGTATCTTGAATACGAATCCCGTAAATCCCGGCTCTTCGGGCTTCACTTCACGCTCCACTGCCGTAATCGGGCGTGGTGAAGGCGCAATCTGCACGAAACAGTCGAGCAATTCTTTCACGCCGAAGGTGTTGAGTGCGGAGCCGAAAAACACCGGAGCCACCTCCCCCTTCAGATACTCGGCTTTGTCAAATTCCGGATACACGCCGTCGATAAGCTCCAAGTCATCGCGGAGCTTTGCGGCATCAGTTTCGCCCACCCCTTTGTCGATGGCCGGGTCGTTGATGTCGTCAATCTCCACGCGTTCGGTCACTTGCTGCTTGTTGGGGGTGAAGAGGTCGAGCGAATGTTCGTAGATGTTGTAGACGCCTTTGAAGTGGGCACCGATATTTATGGGCCAACTCAGCGGGCGTACGCTGATTTTCAGCTCGCTTTCGAGCTCGTCGAGGATGTCAAACGGGTCGCGCCCTTCGCGGTCCAGCTTATTGACGAAAATCATCACCGGCGTTTTGCGCATACGGCACACTTCCATCAGTTTGCGAGTCTGTTGCTCCACACCTTTCGCCACGTCGACCACGATGATAACGCTGTCCACGGCAGTCAGAGTGCGGTAGGTGTCTTCGGCGAAATCCTGGTGACCGGGAGTGTCGAGGATATTGATTTTGTAGTCGCCGTAGTTAAACCCCATCACCGAGGTAGCCACCGAGATGCCGCGTTGCTTCTCGATTTCCATCCAGTCGGAAGTAGCGGTTTTTTTTATTTTGTTAGACTTTACGGCACCTGCCACATGGATTGCTCCACCAAAGAGGAGGAGTTTTTCGGTGAGTGTTGTTTTACCTGCGTCGGGGTGACTGATGATGGCGAATGTGCGCCTTTTCTGTATTTCTTCTTCTAATGTTGCCACGGGTAGAGATTGATGAAATTATTCGTAGTCTTCTTTGTCAAACAAGGGATGCTTGCGGTCTTTGTGGAAGAAAGAGGCGAGCATAGATATAAATTTGGATATTTGATTGATAGCCAAGCGAGTGTCGTCGCTGATGTCGCGGTGTTGAAGCCGCATAAGCATAGTGGCATAGAGCGCATTAAAGCAGGTCTCTATTTCGCCGCATTTCTCCTCGCCCGACTTCGCGCGCAGCTCCACAATGTAGGGGAGAGTGCGGTAGAATTCAGCGCCGTATTCCGGATATTTCGTGCTTTTGAGAAGCATTTGGTGGAGGTCGGTGAGCTGGATGAGCACATTCTTGTTGATTTGGATATGCCCTTTTGTCATCACGTCTTCGCGGCGCATCATTTCGATAAGGTCGGCATACCATTGTGCCATTGCTTCCATCGTGGAAACGTCGGTGGGGTAGTTGACAATGATGTTGTGTTTCACCACCTCAATATCAAAGCGGCAGGCTCGAAGGATGTCTTCAATCTGCCACATATAGAGAAGATATTCAGCGATGTTTTCTTCTCGCAGTTGTTTTGCTGTTAGCATATTAGTCTATCCGAATTTGCTGATTTTGCGCAATGCCGACTCGTTGAGCACCTTGATGCGTCGTCCGTCGACGATAATCACCCTCTCGTTGACAAATGCCGACAGAGTGCGGATGGCATTGGAGGTAGTCATATTGGAGAGGTTGGCGAGGTCTTCGCGCGACATATAGATGTTGAGCGTTTCGCCGTCGTCTTCAAAGCCGTAGTTGTCAATCAAGAGCGCAAGGGCATCGGCAAGGCGTCCGCGGATGTGTTTTTGTGTGAGATTGACAATTTTTGTGTCCGAGCGACCGAGGTTGTGCGACAGCTCATGGATGAAAAACCATGCCAGCTGGCGGTTGCCGTCGATTATGCGACAGACAACCTTCATAGGTATAGCGCCTATGGTGGAAGGCTCCATAGCGATGGCTCCCGAAACATACGGCTCGTTGGCGAAATAAGCGCGATGGCCAAAATATTGCACCGGACGTATCAAGCGGATGATTTGTTGACGTCCGCCGATACCTTCTTTATATTTCTTTACCTTGCCTTTTATCAGACACCAAAGATACTCCGGAGTCTCTTTTTCCGCATAGATGATTTGGTTGCGCTTGAAGTTATGCACTGTGAAGTTGTCGATAATCAAACGTTTTTCTTCTGTCGTCAGCACATCCCAAATGCCGGCAAGGTCTTCTTTTATTACTTTTTCTAATGCTTCTCTTGAAACCATCGTATAGCTTTTCTGTTTGCTATGTAATTATGTTATTTAGCACAAAAATACGGCATATTCGCCTCTTAACCAAATATTATTCAAAAAAAATAACATTATTTGCTAATATCAGAAGTCAAAATTGGAAGAAGCGAGAGCATGACAATGATAGCATCGCTCTCGCAAACATAATGCTTTTTATGATTACATTTATTTCATTTAACCCAAATCGGTCATTAGGATGTTATGATGATAATAACTTCTATTTTTGAACAGATGCCAAAAAAATATCAATTGTGAGTTTTTAATTTCTAAAGATAGTGTGGAGAAAATGTCAGAATAAAAAGAGGGGAATGTCGTAATGCATCCCCCTCTCAGTTGTTCAATCAATAAAAAACGGTTTAGAATTCTTCAAATTTCGGGAGAGCAACAAGGCGATTATTGCTTTGCGCAATAAAATCGAGAATGTCTTGACGCACTTGCGAGTCCTGTATGTCGGCTTTAATACGCTTTACAGCGTTGTAGAGCGACACATTGCATTGATACACATGTCGGTAGGATTTAGCGATGTCGTCAATCTCCTCCTCGGTGTATTTCTTGAAGTGGCGCATGATTGTGGCATTTACACCGAAATAGGCTGCCGGATTGTGAGCCATAATGACAAACGGAGGGACATTTCCCGAGATGCGACATCCCCCTTTAATAAATGCCCATTTGCCGATGTGGCTTCCTTCAAACACTTTCACTCCGGTGGAAAGGATAGAGCAGGTGTCCATCACTACATCTCCTGCCACTTCCGCTCCGTTACCCACCACGCAAAAGTCGGCGAGTTGAGAGTCGTGGGCGATGTGGGCTTCGGCGGCGATAAAACACTTAGCACCGATTTTTGTGGCTTTGCCCTCGTGGATGCTGCGATTGATGATGCATTGCTCGCGGATGGTTGTGCCATCGCCTATTTCCACCAACGACGGCTCGCCTTTCCAGCGTGGGTCTTGCGGCGATGCGCTCACTATTGCACCGTTGCTCACGGTGACGTTGTTGCCCATGCGGGCCCCGCTCATGATGCTTGCGTGAGGCATAATCACGCAGTTGTCGCCTATCACCACGTTTTTGTCGATGAATGCAAACGGATAAACTGTTACGTTGTTGCCCAATTTGGCTTCGGGGTCAACAAATGCTAAAGTACTTATCATCGTTTTTCAAATTTTAAGGGTTTCTATTTTTAACGTCCTCCACCGAGTGATTGATAGAGGCTGATGGCTGCTTGTCGTGCTGAGAGTTGGCATTGTGCTTGCGAAATCTGAGCGTTGAGCAATGATTGTTGAGCCGTCAATACCTCAAGATAGGTGGCGGTGCCATATTTCAACAAGTCGTTGTTGTATTCCACGGCTTGCTTGAGATAGCCCACTTGAGCTTCCAGCTGTGAGGCGCGCTCCAAGTTTTTGTTGTAAGCCACCAAGGCATCGCTCACTTCGGCGCCGGCGGCGAGCACAGTATATTCGAAGTTGTTGAGAGATTGCTCTTGGCGTGCCTTTGCAGCTTTAAGGGTAGCTATGTTCTGACCGCGGCTAAATAGCGGTGCGGCGAGTTGTCCGGCTAATTGATAAAACCATGACCCCGGATTGCTAATCATTCCGCCCACATAGTTGGTGAAACCACCATTCACACTAAGTGCGATTGTGGGATAGAATGCCGCACGGGCGCTGTTAGTGGCATAATATGCCATGGCGAGGCTCTGTTCGGCAGCTTGCACGTCGGGGCGAGAAGCCACATACTTAAGCGGAATGTCGTTTTCCATATATTTGGGGAATACCGGAGTATAGGAAGCATCCACTTGCCACGATTGCAACTGACGGTTGAGAAGCAAGGAGAGGCTGTTTTGTGCCTCATGGATTGACATCTCTATCTGAGGAATGGTGGCAAGGAGGCTACTGTAGTTGGCTTTGCTTTGCACCACAGCCACTTCGTTGAAGCGCCCTGCCTCTTTGAGGTCTTGCATCGTAGTGATGCTTTCTTTCCAGATTGCTGAGGTCTCGTTGAGTATTTGCAGCTGTTGTTGCAGCATCACGATGGTGTAGTAGCAGTTTGCCACACCGCCGATTATTTGCGAGCGAACGGCTTGGCGATATGCCTCGCTTTGGAGCACTGCCGCTTGTGCCGAGCGTTTGCCGTTGAGCAGCTTGCCGAAGAGGTCAAGCTCCCAGCTTGCGGTGGCGGGGATGGTGTATTGCCAAGTGTCGCGAGTGATTTTTGAGCCGCCATAGGAGGCTGTGCCGCCGTTGGGCGTCAGCGCCACCGAAGGCAGATAGCTCAGTTTGGAGCCGAGCAGTTGGGCATTGGCTATCTCCACATTCAAGCGAGCATTCTCCAGGTCGACGTTGTTGTCGAGAGCTATTTGAATGAGTGCTTGCAATTGAGGGTCGGTAAACACCTCGTCCCACTTCAAATTACCGAGAGCGGTACTGTCGATAGGCTCTTTTTGCGCCTCAGCCACTTCTTTGGCGACACCCTCGTCGGGCATCTCAAATTTTTTGTAGATGTGACAGCCGGTCGCTGTGGTGGCAATTGCCACCACGAGGACTACGCTGATATATTTGCTGATTTTCATTGTTTTGCTCTTGTTTTTTAGTGTTTGCGAGCATATTGCTCAATTTGGTCGTCAATTTCTGTGTTGTCGGTGTCTTTCCACTTTATTGGTGAAATCTTTTCTTGGATGATTTGGAATGCCACGAAAAGAGCCGGCACTATAAGCACTTGCAGCACCATACCAATCAACATACCACCTACAGCACCGGTACCCAGCGAACTGTTACCGTTGGCACCTACGCCCGAAGCCAACATCAGTGGCAACAGACCGATAATCATGGCAAACGAGGTCATCAAGATAGGACGCAGACGGGCAGCGGCACCGGCAATGGCAGCGCCGGTGATGCTCATGCCGGTCTTGCGGCGGTCGAGTGCAAACTCAACAATCAAGATGGCATTCTTTGCAAGCAAGCCAATGAGCATGATAAGTCCGATTTGCAGATAGATGTTGTTGTCGATGCCGAAGATGCGAGCAAAGATAAACGAACCCATCAAGCCGAACGGTATGGAGAAGATTACAGCCAACGGAAGGATGTAGCTCTCGTATTGTGCCGACAAAAGCAGGTAGACAAACAGCAAGCAAAGTCCGAACACTACTGCGGTGGCTGATGCCGAAGAGTCTTTTTCTTCTCGGGTCATACCCGAATATTCGTAGTTGTAACCCATTGGCAAAGTTTGTTTTGCCACTTCTTCGATGGCCTTGATGGCATCACCGTTGGTGTAGCCGGGATTAGGAGTACCGCTCACCGCTATTGAGGTAAACAAGTTGAAGCGGTTGACAATGTCCGGTCCATACACGCGTTTGAGCGTGATGAAGTTGGTGATAGGAGTCATCTCGTTACCCACACGCACTTTGATTTGATTGAGTGTCTCTGGTGATACACGTGCTTCCGGGTCAGCTTGCATCATCACGCGATAAAGCTTGCCGAAACGGTTGAAGTTTGACACATACATACCGCCATAGTAGCCTTGGAGAGTGGAGAGCACGGTCTTCGGGCTGATGCCGGCTTGCTTGGTCTTGGCAACGTCGACTTCCACCATATATTGCGGGAACGACGGGTTGAATGTCGAGTATGCTTGTTGGATTTCCGGACGCTGGTTGAGGGCGGCAATAAATCCTTGATAAACTTGGAAGAACTTATTGATGTCGCCGCCGGTGCGGTCTTGGAGTTGCACTTCAAAGCCGCTGGTCACGGAGTAACCGGAAATCATAGGCGGTTGGAACATCATCACCATGGCTTCTTTCACTTGGGCGTTGACCTGCATATATAGCTTGCCGAGCACTTTGTCGGCTGCTTGGTCTTCGGTGCGTTCCTCCCAGTCTTTCAGCTTCACGATAAATGTGCCGTAGGTGTTGCCTTGACCGGCGATGAAGCTGTAGCCGAGGATTTCCGTACGGCTCTTGATTGCCGGCTCTTTAGCGAGGATGGCATCCACCTTGGCGAGGGTGGCTTCTGTCTTTTCGAGTGAAGTTGCCGGCGGCATATTTACCATCACAAAAAATACGCCGGTGTCTTCAGTAGGCACCAATGCTGTGGAGGTGGTGGTCATCAACCAACCGAGCACCACGATGCTTGCTCCCACGATGCCAAACGATGAGATTTTGTGGTTGATAAAGAATCGAGTCCAACCTTTATATTTTTCCAGAAGCTTGTCGTAATAATGGTTGAAGCCCTCATGGAAACGCTTCACGATGCTTTTCTTTTCGCCTTCTTTAGCCTCTTTGTGGGGCTTGAGGAATACGGCACACAATGCAGGCGACAAGGTCAATGCGTTGAGAGCCGACAGTCCGATGGAGATTGCCATTGTCAGACCGAATTGGCGATAGAATACGCCCGAGGTGCCCGGCATAAATGACACCGGAATAAACACCAACATCATCACAAGGGTGATGGAGATGATTGCGCCGCCAATTTCGCGCATGGCGTCGATAGCCGCGGTGCGTGCCGACGTGTAGCCCTCATCAAGCTTGGCGTGCACCGCTTCGACCACCACTATCGCGTCGTCGACCACAATGGCAATTGCGAGCACCAATGCCGACAGCGTAAGCAAGTTGATGGAGAAGCCGATGAGATAAAGTCCGAAGAATGTGCCCACCAATGCCACCGGAATGGCGATGGCGGGGATGATGGTGGAGCGAATGTCTTGCAAGAAGATATAAACCACTAAGAACACGAGGATAAATGCCTCGATAAGTGTCTTGATTACTTCGTCGATTGAAGCATAAAGGAAGTCGTTGGTGTTCATCGACACGTTAAATTCCAAGCCTTTAGGCAGCGATTTCTCGGCATTGTCGATTTCTGCAAGCACTCCGTTGATTACCTGAGTAGCATTGGAGCCTGCCGACTGGAAGATAATTGCTGATGCTGAGGGAGCGCCGTTGGTCTTGCCTTTGAAGCCGTAGCTCACTCGTCCCAGCTCCATACGTGCCACATCTTTCAAGTAGAGCGTTTCGCCGTCTTTGTTGGAGCGGATGATGATATTGTCAAACTCCTCCGGTGTAATCAAGCGGCCGCGATAGCGCATAACGTATTGGAATGCTTGGTCGCCGTTTTCGCCGAATTGTCCCGGAGCCGCCTCGATGTTTTGCTCGGCGAGGGCTGCGGAAATATCGGTAGGCATAAGGTTGTATTGTGCCATCACGTCGGGCTTGAGCCACACGCGCATCGAGTAGTCGGCACCCATCACCATAGCATCGCCCACACCGTTCACACGCTGTATCTGAGGGATGACGTTAATCTTCATATAGTTTTCGATAAACGCCTGGTCGTAGTCTTTGTTTGGAGCAGTGAGGGAGAATACGACAAGCATTGACGTCTGACGTTTCTGGGTAATCACACCCACTTGCGTCACTTCCGCCGGCAACTGGCTCTGTGCTTTAGCCACACGGTTTTGCACGTCGACAGCCGCCATATCCGGGTCAAATCCCTGCTCGAAATATACGTTGATAGTAGCCGAGCCGGTATTGGTAGCGGTAGATTGCATATATGTCATGCCTTGTGCACCGTTGATTTGCTCTTCGATAGGAGCAATCACCGAGTTGAGCACCGTTTGTGCATCGGCACCCGTATAGGTTGTCGACACCTGAATCGTTGGTGGCGCAATGTCGGGATATTGTGTGATTGGCAACCACATCATACCCACGACACCCAAAATCACGATGAAGATGGAAATCACCGTGGAGAGCACCGGCCGTTTGATAAAGTTATCTAATTTCATTATCGTTCGAATTATTAATTATACTATTGCAGTGATGTTATTTCGCTTCAGCAGCGTTTTGCGAATTGGTCTTGTCTACCGGTTGTATCTTTACACCGTCGCGCACGCTCACGCCCACGCCTTCCACAATCACATGGTCGCCGTCTTTCAACCCTGAAGTCACGGCATAGCTCTTGCCGTCGTTGGTGGCTACCACTTCGATGGCGCAGCTCTTGACGTTGCCCTCTTTGTCGGTGAGATAGGCAAATTTGCGGTCTTGGATTTCGGTTGTTGCCGATTGAGGGATGATTATCACGTTGTCCATATGAGTAGGTATTACTACCGAGCCGGTGGAGCCGCTACGCAACATGCCGTTTTGGTTGGGGAAGCAAACGCGCACTGTTGCCGAGCCGGTAGTGGTGTCGAGAAGTCCGGTCATAGTAGAAAATTTGCCCTCGGAAGCATAGTAACTGCCATCGGCAAGTTTTAAGCGAACTGCCGGCATCTCCTTTAATGCGTTGGCAAGTGTCACGTTGCCGCTTTGTGTCATCTCAAGCACTTGTCGCTCGTTGAAGGAGATATAAGCATAAACCTCTGAAATGTCCGATACTGTGGTCAGTGGTTGTGCCATCGACGGGCTTGCCAGTGAGCCTTCGCGGTTAGGGATAGAGCCTACATAGCCTGCCGATGGGGCTTTCACTACGGTGTAGGAGAGATTCTTCCTCGCCGACACTAATGCCGCATTGGCTTGAGATAAGCCTGCTTTGGCAGAGGCAAGGTCGTTTTGTGCCAATTGATTTTCATATTCGCTAATCACGTTCTTGTTGTAGAGCGTTTGCTTGTTGCGAGCCGTGATTTGTGCGCTGTTTACTGCCTCTTGAGCTGCTGCAACCGATGCCTCTGCTTGGCTCACTGCAGCTTGGTATTGCACTTGGTCGATGACAAACAAAGTTTGTCCTGCCGACACTTGCTGTCCTTCTTCCACACACACTTGGGTGATGAAGCCCGACACTTGCGGACGGATTTCTACGTCTTTCTTTCCTTTGATTGTTGCCGGATAGAGTGTCTCCAAATCCACACTCGCACTCTTGGCTACGATATAGCCGATTTGTGGTGCTTGCTGTTGTGCACCTTGCTGTTCGCCTCCGCCACACGAGGTGAGCGAAAGTCCTAATACCAAAGCAACCAAAGCTATGTGCTTGGTCATGCCGAACAATTTGTTTTTATTCATAATTTATTGATTGAAATGTGTTGTTATATTGCTAATTAATGATGCTTATTTTTTAAACAATTTTTCGAGTACAAAAGTACGGAGATATAAGGTGAATTTTTATGATATTTATCATAAAATATTGGTCTATTTCGCCAAATTATGTTAACCAACATATTTTTATTGTTCTTTTTGTTAGAAATAATGGAATAATGAGAATATGCTGTTCTTGTGTCGCGGTATAATCCCCGAGGGCTTGTTGCCAATGTGTCTACATTAACACGGATTAACAATAGGAAAGCCATGAGGTTACTGATTATTTGTCACCTTTGCAATAATAATTCACTTTTTTATTTCACAAATATCAAATTACTATGTTTAAAAACTATAAGTTGAATGTTTTCGCATTTGCACTGTCAGTTGCATTGGGAGTCTCTATGGCGGCATGCTCCGACGATGAACGGCAAATATGTTTCTCAACAAGTTTAATCCTTCCGACCAGAAAGCCCTATCAGATTTTGCTCAATATTTTTGTGATGAGTATGGCGACCTTGATGCTCCGGAGGAGTGGGGCATCGACGAAGGTGACGACTGGGCTTATCCCTACAGTGTGATGCGCACTTTGGCTGACGTTTGTGGTGGCGACATACATGCGGCAAGTCGTGCGGCAAGCGACATCTATGATTTCAATCGTTTTGCCGGTGTATATGTTGCCGGTAGCAGATATTGGGTCAAAGAGAGCAACAGCAACGATGTAATCTTTAAGTTTAAAAACAATAAAGGTGTCGACTGTGAAATCAAGGCCACCGGCACCGGCGGCAACTCGTCGGTGAGTGCTGACGATGTCACGGTGATTGTACCGAAAAAGGTTGTTGTCACTGTTAAGGAAGGGGCTACAATTCACGCTCATATCACTGTTGAAAGTAGCATTAACGAAGGCAATCACACGGCTTATGTCAAGGTTGATGCCACTGTTGCTAATGTACATTCGGTGTCAAATTTAGATATCACCGACAATCTGCTGACTATGACTCAAGATGTTGAATTGTCGGGTAGCCTCCTCATTAAGGGTAAGGCGTCGGTGACAGGTTCTAATATGTGCAACCGTTCAGTGGTCGAGAGCTTCATTCGCGATGAGGACTACGACAAGCTTCTCAATCTGATGCACCAAGCTAACGGCGAAGTGAATGTGTTAGGTCGTCTACAAATTAAAGCTAATGCTGTTGAATTTAAAAAGGTAGGTGACATTCTTGATCGTTATTATGACTACTATTACTATAACTCAGTCGAAAATGCTGAGGCAGCTTGTAAAAGAGATGTTGAGTTGCTTAAAGGTTTTGTAAGTGCCGGCATATACTATAATAGCGATGTGAAACAAGCCGATTTGAGCTTCGAGCCGGTATATGATTCTTGGGGTTCAAGTGATTGGAGTTGGGAATGGTATATCAATCCGGTAATTGTTTTCAGCTCCGATGGTACTTCATACAGCTTTGAAGATTCCTTACTTAACAACTACGAAAACCTTTGGAGATAAAAGTAAAGCTATACAAGGCAAGACGGTCGGCGGCTATATGTGCGTCGACCGCTTGTTTTATTTGTTGCTGTCAAGCTATAGCTTCGGAGCAAGTAGACTCCGTGATGGTGCTCTCTGAGGTGGAAGTGGTGGCGCGCAAACCCGCTACCGCTGTCACCGACATTGACGGGGCTGTTGCGCTGACCGACGAGGCATTGACGAAGGTTCCGCAGTATTTTGGCAGCCCTGATATGTTGCGCTATCTGCAGCTGACCTCCGGGGTCACTACCATCAGCGACTATTCCTCGGGTGTTACCATTGATGGTATGGATTATTCACAAAATACATATCGCCTAAGCGGGGTGCCGGTGCAGTTCCCCTATCATTTCGGCGGTATCTTCTCCACGTTTAATAGCGACCACTACCCCTCGTTGGTGATGACGCGCAGCATTCATCATGCCGGAAGCTATGATTGTCTTGGCGGGATTATCGATGTGAGCCCTTCGGTAAAGGATTTCTCCGGCTTTAAAGGTGAAGTCAATGTGGGTATGCTCGCTTCGCAAGCTCATTTGGCATGGAAGCCGCTGTCGAGTATGAGGATTGACGTGTCGGGGCGTGTCAGTTATATCGATGCTTTATATCACCACTTGATATCTACAAATAACACCGATGTGAGATATAACCTTCATGATGTTGATGCAGGGGTGAGCTACGACCTGGGTGCTTCCGGATGGTTGCAGGGTGTGGTGCATTATAATGCCGACAAGTTGATTTATGGTGACAACAATTATGCTATGAGCAATTATTTGCGGTGGAGCAACACCCTTGCAGGAGTGTCTTGGCAAAACTCGGCGGTGATGGCGTCGGCATATTATTCCGACATGCACAGTGAGCTGTCGGTGGTGATGGAGCAATTTGACTTGAGGGTGCCGGCAGCTATTAGAGAGTATGGGACTTCCGCTCGTTGGTCAAAAAACGGCAGTGGGTATAATTTTTATTGCGGTGCCACCTTCGATGGCACTCATTGCAAGCCGCAGTGGGTGAAAAAAGCCGGTATTGACTCGGAGACCGACAATGTAGGCATTGCTGAAGATGCCCACTTGTTGAAGGTGTTTGGCGAGACTGAGATAAGTGCTTGTGACAAGGCGTTGAGGCTAACTTGTGGGTTGGATGTAAACTATTATTCGGGTGTCGGAGGCTACCACACCGTCAATCCTACACCACGGCTCACGGCATCGTGGCGACATCGCTCCGGTGGATTGTCGCTGCATGTTGGCAATTTGCGCCAATACATCCATTATAGTGGTTTTTCGGATATCGGGATGGCTTCTAACTATAAGTTTCCCGCATCGGCGAGTTGCCCGGCACAAAATGCTTGGAATTTTGTGGTGACTGCATCGCAGCGCCTGCCTTGGGGCATTTATGCCGATTGTGAGTTATACTATAAGATACTTGCCAACCAGCCGGAGTATGTAGGCAGTGTGCTCGACTTGCTCGACAAGGATTACAAAGCCTCCGACCATATTCTCGTATGCGAAGGTTATAATTTCGGTGGAAATATCAGTTTGCGTCGCAGTTACGGCGACTTCACCGCTATGGCTAATTATGCCTATGGGTTGGCGCGTAGGCGTAATGCCGCCGAGGGGTATTACTTCACTGCCTCGAGCGAGATACGTCACTGCTTCAATGCCACCATGGCATACGACATCAACAGCCGTTGGTCGGTCAATGCGGCTTTCTCGTTGGCGTCAGGTCGCCCGGTCACTCCCATAAAGGCATTGTATATGATTGCTGAAAGCGTCATGATGGAGTATGGTGAGCGCAACAGCAGCCGTCTGCCGCTACGCCATCGCTTGGACCTCGGTGCTGCCTATGCTTTCGACAGCGGCAACGGGAGACTGCAGCATAAAGTGGCGTTGTCGCTCATCAATGCTTATGGTCACCGCAATGTGGAAATCAGCTCTTACAGGTTTGATGCCGAAACTTCCACTTATAGCCGACGTTTGAAATATTCGCTATATAGATTTTTGCCCTCGTTAAGCTACTTAATACGTTTTTGAGATGATAAATGCTATGTGTGAAAAAATTTGTCGCATCATGCTTGCCACCTCGGTGGCGGTAGTGATGACGGTTGCTTGCAGCGACTATGGCATCGACGAGAAGGAGGCGTCGGTAAAATTGGTCGTCGAAGGACACATCGATTCCGGAGGATACCCGGTGGTGATACTCACCGCTTCGGCTTCACCGGCGGAGGGAAATATCGCTATCAGTGACAAGCTGATACGTTGGGGAAAAGTGACCATCAGCGACGGCGACACTACCATAATAATGACCGGCGGTCCGAACAAAAAGTATTTCCCGCCATATACTTACAGTACATTCAGGATGAAAGGGAAGCCCGGACATACGTATAGCATCACCGCTTCCTACGACTATCTTAACGTTTCGGCTTCAGTCACGATGCCGGAGCCTCCACACATCGACTCCATCGTGGTCAACGACATCTCCGAGGCTGACACATTGCGCTCGGCAACTATCCATTTCACGGCGGCTGATGAGGTGCCGGCGTATTATCACCTATCCACTCGGGTGATTGGCATCGATTCGTTGTATCTGCCGGCGATGATGGGTTGCTATAAAGCCACAGTGCCCGGCGAGAAGGTGAAGATGGCGGTGTATCGAGGAAAGAGTGGCATCGTGTCGGGCGCAAAGTATGTGCCGCAGTTGCCTAAGAATTACGATGTGAGCGTTCGATTGGAGAGAGTGTCAAAGCAAGTATATGATTTTTGGTCGGCATTTGATAATGCCTCAATGTTCGGTGGCTCTCAGTTTGTGACTGTCGACAGTTCGCTGCCTTCAAACATTGAGGGAGGATATGGAGTGTGGTCGGCTCAAGGGGTGGATTTCAGCTATATAAAGTGCGAGGATGCAGATTGATGTCCGCACCCTCGCAAGTATAATCAAAAAATCAATAGGCTGTTAATATATCACTTTATATGCTTTGCCGGCAACTACGACGATATATACGCCGCTATGGAGCGAAATGGTTTGCTCGCCGGAGGCAACTGCTTGATACATCAATGCGCCTGAGGTAGAGAATATGCTCACCGTCTGACCTTCAGCACCCGACACACGGATACTTCCCTTTGCAGCCACAACTTTCACCTTGTCGCTCTCAATCATTTCGGTAGCGGAGGTTGAGCCGTTTTCAGGGGTGAAATATATCACGCTCAGGGTAGACACTTGGGTCTCTTTTACAAAATACATGTGGAAGGGGATAGAAGCAGTGCGGTCGGTGATTGTTTTGGAGGTCGTGTATTCATACACTCCGGTCTTTACCTCAGTCATCGACACTCCTTCTTCAATGCCATGGATATACAGATTTCTCACGGCAAAACCCTCAGTGGTGCTCTTTGTTTCCAGTCGGAAAGTGAGTGTATTGTCGGCGTTAATGGTGATGAGCAAACTGCCGTCAAGGTTAAACGGATTGTTGTTGTCCCACATCGTTTTGGTGATTTCGATGCGTTGATAGAGCACACTTTCGCCCGAGGGTTCACTCGGGGTGATAAGCACATATTGCTTTGTGTCGCCCACATTGCCTGCTTCATCTTTCACACTGAAGTTAAGCACATAGGTGGTCTCTGCAGACAGACCTTCCAGTTTGATTACTTGGTTAGTGCCGTCGGCTACAATGGTTTGCGTCACAGTGCTCATCTCATCGGATGTGATTGTCACGTTAGCCTTGCCCGAATCATCAGTAATATTTACGATAATTTCCGCCGAATTATAGGTCACGACACCGGTGGTTGGTTCGGCATTCCAAACGGGGGCTGTAGTGTCTGCCACATCAGCAAGGGTGGTGAATGTCACCACTTGCTCTTCGCCGGCATTGTTTTCGTGGTTCACCGTACGCACCTTCATCGTGTATTGTGTGGCTGTCTCCAAATCGTTAATCTCAAGCGATGATGCTGCACCGCTTGTCGCCTTTACTGCAAGAAATACGTTTTCGAAGTTGTCGCCTTTAGTGAGTTGATACACGATGTCTCCTCCATCGGCATTGGTGGCTTTAACGGATATTGTAGCCGACGAAGAGGTGGTGGTGACTGTCGGGATTTCGTCCCAAACAGCTACCGTTGTATTGTCGGCGGGAGCTTCGTTTTTTGAGCCTGCGGTGTAGTCAAAATCAGCACGAGATGCGCCAAGAGGATATGGCAAATAGAAGAAGATGTCGGTAATCACTTGCTCTTCCTCAAAGGTTTTTGTAGTGGTAATTGAGTATTTTGTCTTGCTACCATTTTGAGTTAACGTCATATATTCACCGTTGATACACAATTGTATGGTTTCAATATTTATATACCACTGCGACAACTCGGCGTTGATTGTAAGTGTAGCATCGTCGTTGTATGTGATGTCGTAGTATATTTTGGGCAAATATTTGTATGTGCCGTCAGAGGCTTTGGCGATGCCATGGTATGTATTTCCGGCAAGTGGCGAGGCGTCGGCGGTGGTGAAGGTTACGGTTTTGGTTTCTGCCGCAACGTTGCCCGTGCTGTCTTTCGCGCGAAGGTAGATGGTGTAGGAAGTGTTTTTGGTTAAGCCGGTGAGATTTATGTCGGTGGTGTTACCTGATTGTCCGGTGACGGTGGCGATGATGTCGGTGAAACTCTCGTCGGTAGCTGCTTCATAAATCACTTTCGAACTGATATCGTCGGTGGCGCTGACGCTTACGGTGGCCTTTGAGGCGGTTATATTGCTTATCGAAGGCTCTGTGCTCCACGTGGGTGCTTGAGTGTCAACAACAGCCACTATCGGCATCAGCTTCACGTTGCGCACATCAATTGTCGTGGCTTCACTCACATTCCATCCTCCAATCACAAAGCCGAAAACCAAGCTTGATTCGCTTGTCAGATTTGATAGTATGCTTTCGCCTGCAAATTCTTTCAAGTCGAGCGTCACATTGTGCCATTCGCCGTCACGAGTGAGGGTAATATTCTTCTCGATTGTACCTGCCGACGACTCGAATTTAAATTTTATATCACCGCTCCAAATGGTGCGTGCTTCATACTCCAGCTTGTAGTCGTTAGTGGCTAATATTGCGGGATTCACACCGTTACCACTCAGACCATAATAGTTGAGTGCCCAACCTCCTGCTCCGCTGAATGTTTGAGTGAAGCCTACCACGGCATCCCCCTCCCGATAGTCTGTGCAAGAAAATGTGCCTGCAGCGGCAACCCCGTAATTAATGTTCAACTTCGTTTCAGAGTTGGAAGCATTTCCCACCAGCACAAATGTTTCTTGTGCCGTTGCTGTCAATCCGCAGAGTGCTGTCACGGACAGCAGCATTGTTTTAAAACTATTCTTTTTTAGATAAGCGTTGTTGGATTTTCAAATATTGTAGGCTTACGACGGAGTGTCGCAAGCCTACAATAAAAGAGAATTTTTGTTTTTATTTCACTATTACCTTTTTCACTACGTTGCCGATACGCACGATGTAGATGCCTGTTGCAGCATTGATTACTGCATCGCCATAGCCTCTATAGGTGCAGCTTCCGGAAATATTGTTGACGATGACTTCGCCACCTTCGCTTCCGCTGACGATAATTGTATTATTGCCGCCTGCCACTTTAGCTGATGTGCCGATAGTCTTGTCCACCGTTGCCGTGGATTCGTTGGATGAGCCCACAGTGTATTGGAAATTTCCGCGAGATGCCTTGCCGGGATATGCAAGGTAGAAGAAAGCGTTGTTGAGTGTTTCGCCTTCTTCATAGGTGTCGGCAGAGGTGATGGTGTATTTACAGTTGTTGCCATCCACCATTGTCATTACTTCAAATTTGCCGGCATCGCGGAAGTTGATTTGCACGTTGTTGTCGTTAAATTCTGCCACAGTACAGTTTACGAGTAAATGACCATCGCTGAGGTATGTGATGTCGTAGTAAATCTCCGGAGTCCAGTCGTTTAATCCCACTACATAGTCTTCAGCCTTGATTCTGCCATACCAGATGGGTTCAGCTCCTGCTTCGGCGGTGGTGAAGGTTGCTGTCTTCACTTCGCTGATATTGCCACTTGCGTCTTTAGCGCGCACGTAGACGGTATAGTTGGTAGAGGCGTTGAGATTTTTTATGGTCAATATTGCGGCCTCGCCGCTTGTAGCCGTAGCATTAGCTGTAATCGTTGCAAAGTCTTCGCTCATAGATGCCTCGTAGGTCACTTTACTCGATTTGTCGTCGCTTGCCGTGGCTGAGATTTCAGCTGTTGAGGCTTTTATGTTTTGAGCAACAGGCTCAACGACCCAAGTGGGAGCATTTGTGTCGTCTTCCACTATTTCCTTATAAAAATACACGTTGTCGATAAAGCCGATTACCGAGCCTTCCGGTTTGGCAACAAATTTTATCTGATAAATGTTAGCTGCATTCATACCGTCATATTCCGACAGGTCAATGTCGAATGAGTTCCATTCGCCTTGTTTCACCGGAGTGCAAGAAATCAACTTTTCGCCTCTCCAAATCGGAGTCACTTGCAGTTCGGTGACATTATTTGAATAGAAATCGATGTGGAGCTTCGTCATTTCGCTGATGTCGATGGTGTTGTGAAATTCCCAGCCGAGGTAGTTGAATTTCTCAAGAAGCAAGGCGTGGTCACCTGTGGCGAGAGTCACTGGTGTGGTGGCTGTTGTTTGTCCCCATCCGCCGATGTTGAAGCCCGTGGCTGCCGTGTAGGCGTCGCTGTAGAGCGACATCACGTTGGCGGCATCCTGTGTCGGTGTGGGTGCTGATGCCGGATAAGCGTCGGTGGTGACCTCAAGCGGTACATTGGTGTCACACACATTGCCTTCGTTGTCTTCAGCCGTTACTACAAAGTTGTAGGTAGTGCCTTGAGTGAGCCCGCTCACGGTGATGTTGGTTGCCACTCCCGAAGCACCGCCGCCGGAGTAATTGATGCCGTGGGAGAAGTGCTTGAGTCCCAGAAGTATACGTTGTCAATCCATAAGGTGCTGATTCCGGCAGTGTTGGTAAATTTAAATTGAAACACTCCGCTAAGGTCCAAACCGTTGTCGGTGAAGTTTTGCAAGTCGAAGTCAATGCTTGTCCATTCTCCGGCGGTGATGTCTACCGACTGAGACTTCTCACCTTGCGCTTGACGGCGACAGATGGGATAGACATTGATTGTGCCGGCTTCTTCGGCATATAAGTCCACGTGGAGCTTGTCCATTACCATGGCGTTGACATCTTTGTTAAATTGCCAGCCGAAATAATTTTTGCCTATGCCGAATTGGGCGATATGGTCGGTGCCGATAGTGATTTCGCTATAGGTCGAGCCGCTACCCCATTCGCCAAAGTCCCAGCCGGTGGCGGCGGTGAAGGCGTCGCTGTAGATTGATATCACTTTTGTCGACCGCAATTCCGGCGGCACAGGTGCAGAACTTGTGGGAGCAGCTACTGCGTCGACTGTTGCCAACGTGATTGCTCCGATTGCTAAGAAAGAGGTAATTTTTTTCATAGTTGAAGTTTTTTGGGTATTAAAATATTTTCTGTTTGATTCTCAAAGCATGATTTTTCAA
>SFVH01000051.1 GCA_004561555.1 bacterium | reverse complement strand
AGGTAGTGCCCTTTTGCCGTGGAATTGCGCTTGATCTCACGATAAATGGTTGAAACACTCACGCCAACAATGCTGGCGATAACTTTTTTCTCTGTTTTACTTTGGAGTAAGGCGAATATTTGCGACCTTTACTCAAGGATTAGTTGATTGTACATAAGCAATATAAAATTAGTTAATCTCCGGGAGACTTCGGTCTCCCTTTTTTATTTATTTGTATTACCAGTTGTTTTTACGCTCTTTGGGGCTACGCGCCCCAGCCGCTATGGCAAACCCGCGGTGTGTTTTTCATAGCTTTGGGCTAACGCAAAACACTGCTTTACCGCAAGTCTTTTTCTACAGAATTTTCGCACTTCGTTTTTGAATATGGGCTTTTAGAGCCATTCTTCGGAGCCTGACTATTTCTCCGACAGAGCTTTGTGCATTCCTGCCGCGGCACGACGACCATCGCCCATGGCGAGAATCACCGTTGCCCCACCGCGCACGATGTCGCCACCGGCATAAAGGTCGGCAAGCGAGGATTGCATGGTGTCTTCGTTGACTACGATAGTGCCGCGACGGCTTATCTCTAACGAAGGAATAGCATTGGGAATCAGCGGATTTGGCGACACTCCGACACTGACAATCACCATATCCACCGGCACCTCAGTCACTGCGCCTTCCACAGCCACCGGAGAGCGGCGACCGGAAGCGTCCGGCTCGCCCAGCTCCATGCGTTGGAGCTTCATCATTCTCACATGGCCTTTTTCGTCGCCGGTATATTCGATGGGATTGTGGAGCGTCATAAAGTTGATGCCCTCTTGCTTGGCATGGTGCACCTCCTCAAGTCGTGCCGGCATCTCTTCCTCCGAACGGCGATAGATGAGCATCACGTTTTTTGCACCCATACGTCGTGCGGTGCGCACAGAGTCCATAGCGGTGTTACCGCCGCCAATCACTGCCACGTTATCGCCGTGGAGCACCGGGGTGTCCTCCTCTTTCTTGTTGGCACCCATAAGGTTAACGCGTGTGAGAAACTCGTTGCTCGACATCACTCCATTGAGGTTCTCGCCGGGGATGTTCATAAATCGAGGCAATCCGGCACCCGAAGCCACGAAAATGCCTTTCACACCCATCTGGTGTAAATCCTCGTAGGAGAGGGTTTTACCGATGATGCAGTTGGGCTCGAATTTCACACCCATCTTTCTCAAACCGTCGATTTCCACATCCACCACCTTGTTTGGCAAGCGGAATTCCGGGATGCCATACTTCAGCACACCGCCGATTTCATGGAGAGCCTCATAGACGGTGACATCGTAGCCCCACTTTGCCATATCTCCGGCAAAAGCCAACCCGGCAGGACCGCTCCCCACCACAGCCACTTTGATGCCGTTAGCCGGGGCACATTCGGGAGCAACACCGGAGCCGTGTTCGCGCTCATAGTCGGCAGCGAAGCGTTCGAGGTAACCGATAGCCACAGCGGGACGACCCATCTTGTTGTGGATACACTTGCTCTCACACTGCTTTTCTTGCGGGCATACCCGACCACACACTGCGGGCAGTGCGGAGGTGGCTTTCAAGGTCATTGCCGCAGCGTGGAAGTCGCCGCGCTCGATATTTTTGATAAAGGTAGGGATTTCGATGCCTACAGGACAACCGGTGACACACTGCGGATTAGGGCAATCCAAACAGCGGGAGGCTTCTTTAACAGCCATCTCGGCAGTAAGACCTTGGTTTACCTCCTCATTGCAGGTGATGCGATAGTCGGGAGCCAACTCGGGCATTTTCACACGCTCTACAGCTGTGCGTTGCTTGGGCGACATTTCTTTTCTCAGCTGCTCGCGCCATTGAGCGGCACGGTGAGCTTGACGTATATCTTGATTTTCCATGTGGTAACAGCTTTTATTTATTATCGTTGTCATAGGCGTGCAAACGCATCATCATCTCGTCGAAATCCACTTGGTGGGCGTCAAATTCGGGTCCGTCGATACACACAAACTTGGTGCGTCCGCCCACGGTGACTCGGCAAGCGCCACACATACCCGTACCGTCGACCATAATGGTGTTGAGCGAGCAAACGGTGGGGATTTCATATTTTTTGGTGAGCAAAGCCACAAACTTCATCATCACTGCCGGACCGATGGTAACCACCTGGTCGACTTTCTCGCGGAGTATCACCTCCTCAACGCCATTGGTGATCAAACCCTTCTTGCCATAAGAGCCGTCGTCGGTCATTATCACCACTTCATCGCTCGATGCTCTCACCTCATCTTCAAGTATGATAAGGTCTTTTGTACGCCCGGCGAGCACACTCACCACGCGATTTCCGGCAGCTTTCATGGCGCGGATGATGGGCAACAACGGGGCTACACCCACACCGCCACCGCAGCACACCACGGTGCCGACGTTCTGAATGTGAGTGGCTTGTCCGAGCGGACCCACCACGTCGTGAAGACATTCGCCCGCTTCCTTGGAACATATCTTGGCAGACGACTTGCCCACAGCTTGCACCACAAGGGTGATGGTTCCGGCAGTCACATCGGAGTCTGCTATTGTCAAAGGGATGCGTTCACCGTGTTCGTCGGCACGCACTATCACAAAGTGACCGGCACGGCGCGATTTTGCTATCAGCGGCGCTTCGACCACAAGTTCTACCACTTTCTCTGAAAAGTGTCGTTTGCTTATAATCTTGTTCATATCGTAATGTTAGGCGGTTATAAAGTTGCAAATTTACGCAATTTCATTCAATTTGCAAATAAATTGACATAAACATTAATTTTTCTACAATCAAAAACACCTGTTGCAAAAAATCCATGGGATGCACTCTGCTTACTCACCGATAAACGCTATCTTATATTGAGCAACTTATGGCTTTGAAGTGAAAGCCTCCACCGGGGATGCTGCAAGATGTAGTTGATGCAAGAGGCAGTAATCTCACGATTACGCTCATCGTCGCCCGTGTCGCACGGCTGAAGCGAATAGACCCGTGCCCTTAGCGACAAGTATTTTGCCGGGTCAATTTTGCCGTCCCACACCACCTTGACCTCATCAATCTTCTCAATCACCGGGTCGGCGTTGGAGCAGTAGTCGCCTTTCGGAGAACAGGTGACCCAGTCGATGTCGCAGCCGGGCAAGGGGCGAGTGCCGTTGGTTTCAATCTGAATAAAGTAGTCGTGTTGCTTAAGCAGGGAGAGGAGTGTGGCGGTGAGCTGAAGAGTGGGTTCACCGCCGGTAATCACCACATGCTTGCTTGGAAAACAACCTATGCGACTAAGGATTTCCTCCTCGCTCAGGTCGATGCTGCTTCGGTGGTCGGTGTCGCAAAAAGGGCACGCCAAGTTGCACCCGGCAAGACGCACAAACACGGCGGCTTTGCCCGAGTGGAAGCCTTCGCCCTGAAGGGAGTAGAATATTTCATTTACTTTCATTGCTCGCTGTCCTCCACCTCATAGATGGCTATGTTGCCTTCGCTTTCTTGCACCATTGCCTTATAACATTCGGGGATTTGGTCGGTGACCCACTTAGCGATATTCTCTGCTGTAGGATTAAATGGCAGGAGTTCGTTGAAATTGCCGTGGTCGAGGTAGCCGTGAATCTTTTCCTTAGCTCGGGTGAAATCAAACACCATTCCATCGGCATTGAGCGTCGGAGCCTTGCAGTACACGGTGATAATCCAATTATGACCGTGTAGCGAGCTACACTTGCTCGGATACGACAGATTGAGCCGATGACAGCCGGCAATTTCCATTGTTTTTTGCACGTAATACATAGTTTGTTTTTTTCTAAGCCACAAAATTACTGAAAATCACCGAATCATCAAAACATCAATTGATACCTGCCACAATAATCACTCACTAAAGGTGCGAGTGGCAGTCAGTATGGATGTCAGCATGGCTGGAAGAAAATGAAAAATATTGCGGTAGAAGGTGGCATTTGATTATAATTCTTTGTAATTTTGCACGGAAAATTTTTAAATCAACACAAAATGATTTCGTTTCTTATCGGATTAGCGGCATTAATTGCCGGATATTTTTTATATGGAAGTATTGTGGAGCGCGTGTTTCGCCCCGACAATCGCCCCACCCCGGCGCAAGAGCGTGCCGATGGGGTGGATTTTATGGTGCTTCCCACGAGGAAGGTGTTTATGATACAGTTTCTTAACATCGCCGGCACCGGACCTATCTTCGGCGCTATCATGGGAGCTAAGTTCGGACCGTCGTCTTACTTGTGGATTGTGCTGGGTAGCATTTTTGCCGGTGCGGTCTACGACTATATGTCGGGGATGCTATCGATGCGCAACGGCGGTGTGGGCTACCCGGAGCTCGTGGGCAAGTATTTGGGTAAGCGCATGAGAGGCGTGGCGTTGGTGTTTACGCTGTTTTTCATTATACTTGTCGGGGCGGTGTTTGTCTATTCGCCGGCATTGATATTGAGCTTCTTCTATGACAACGACCTGCTATGGATAATCATCATCTTTGGCTATTACGTGATTGCCACGTTATTGCCTATAGATAAGGTGATTGGCAGGGTTTATCCGGTGTTTGGCGCTGCGTTGCTGTTTATGGCGGTAGCTTTGTTTGTCATGCTTTGTGTGAAAATGCCTAATCTGCCCGAGGTATGGGATTCGCTCGACAATATGATGCCGCAAGAGGCTGCCGAAGCCAACCCTATTTATCCGTGCTTGTTTATCACCATCGCCTGTGGAGCTATCAGCGGCTTCCATGCCACTCAAAGTCCGATGATGGCGCGCTGCATCGCCACGGAGCGACACGGCAGAAGGGTGTTCTACGGTGCAATGATTACTGAGGGCATCGTGGCTCTTATCTGGGCAGCCGTAGGCTCTTACTTTTTCTATGCTTCGCCCACTCCGGGCTATCAGGAGATGGAAGTAGCTACAGGCTATGCCACGGCGGCTCCGAAGATTGTGGCATTAGTCACTCAAGACTGGCTTGGCTTGCTCGGCGGCATCCTCGCTGTGATGGGAGTGATTGTGGCACCTATCACCACCGGCGACACTGCGCTGCGCTCGGCACGCCTCATCGTTGCCGACTGGCTGAAAATCGACCAGCGACAGAAAGCGAAGCGCCTATATATCAGCATACCGATATTTTTGTTCTCGTTGTTATTGCTGTTGTGGCAAATAGAAAATCCGGAGGGGTTTAATGTGATTTGGCAATATTTCGGGTGGGGCAATCAAGTGTTAAGTGTGATTGGTCTATGGACCATCACGGTGTATCTTGCCGGCGAAAACAAATGCTATTGGGTGACTCTGCTCCCGGCAATGTTTATGACCTGTGTGTGTATCACTTTTCTCTGCGTGTCGAAACAGGCTTTTGCCATCGACTACACGATTGGGTGTATAGCAGGTGTAACGGCAATGGCTGCCACAACAATATTATTCTTCACTCATCTTGCCAAAAAGCGTGCTATTAAGTAACTTTGCAGAAAATCTTAAGCAATCCGAATTATGGCTCTTAAACTTTGGGAAAAATCGGTGGCGGTAGACCACAATGTAGAAACGTATACCGTAGGGCGTGACCGCGAAATGGACCTCTATCTCGCACCCTATGACGTGCTTGGCTCAATGGCGCATATCACTATGCTCGAAAGCATCTCTCTGCTCTCTGCCGAGGAGTTGCGACAGTTGCTCGATGAGCTGAAGGATATCTATGCCTCTGCCATTGCAGGCAAGTTTGTGATTGAGGAGGGTGTGGAAGATGTACATTCGCAAGTGGAGCTGATGCTTACGCGCCGCCTCGGCGACATCGGCAAGAAAATCCACTCCGGACGCTCGCGAAATGACCAAGTGCTCGTCGACCTCAAGCTGTTTATCCGCTCGGAAATCGAAGCGGTGGCTCACGCCGTAGAGACACTGTTTCGCACTCTCATTGCCCAAAGCAACCGATATAAGGATGTGCTTATGCCGGGCTACACCCACCTGCAAGTGGCTATGCCTTCATCGTTCGGCTTATGGTTTGGAGCTTATGCCGAAAGCCTCGCCGACGACATGATGGTGCTCCAAGCGGCTTATAGAGTGACCAACCGCAATCCGCTCGGCTCTGCCGCCGGCTACGGCTCGTCGTTCCCCTTGCGTCGCGAGATGACCACCCGCCTCTTGGGATTTGAGGGGATGAACTACAACGTGGTGTACGCACAAATGGGGCGCGGCAAGACGGAACGCATCGTGGCTAACGCACTGGCAGGAATTGCCGCAACGGTGTCGCGGCTGGCGTTTGACGCTTGCCTTTATAATTCGCAAAACTTCGGCTTCATAAAGTTGCCCGACCAATACACCACCGGCTCATCGATTATGCCTCACAAGAAAAATCCCGATGTGTTTGAGCTTACTCGCGCCAAATGCAACCGTCTGCAAGCTCTACCCTCTCAAATCACTTTGATTCTCAACAATCTGCCGTCGGGGTATTTCCGCGACATGCAGCTCATCAAAGAAGCTTTCTTGCCGGCATTCGACGAATTGAAATCTATCCTTGCTATGGTCAACGCTATGCTCTCGGAAGTGAAAGTCAACACCTCGCTCGCTGATGACGACCGATACAAATATATGTTCTCCGTGGAAGAAGTGAATCGACTCACTCATGATGGTATGCCGTTTCGCGATGCTTATAAGAAAGTGGGGCTCGACATCGAAGCCGGTAAATTTGAGCCGGTAAGAGAGGTGCACCACACCCACGAAGGTTCTATCGGCAACCTATGCAACGACAAAATAACGGCTCTCTTCGACCGCACTCTCTCTGACTTCCACTTCGAAAGCTATCACTCTGCCATCGAATCCCTGCTCAACTCGTAGACAATGAAAGGACTGAAATGGCTTTTTTGCTCGGTAGCAATTGTCGCCACCGCAGCGTGTAGTGGCGTCGATTCTTACCGCATCCCGGCACACAGCGTGTTTATCGACCTCAGTAATGCCGGACTGTGGAACACCTACGGAGTGGCCGGATACGGCGAATGTAGGATGTTCTCAAAAGACAAGCGAATCCCCGCCAACTTCCCCTACACCGAACGCACATCCACCGGATTCGGAGGAATAATGCTGGTGTATGGCATCAACGGCCCAACAGCCTACGACCGTTGTTGCCCTGTGGAGGTGGATAAAGACATCGTTCTCTCTTTCGACAGCGAAACTTTTGAAGCCTATTGCCCCACATGCGGCTCGCGATTCAACGTCTGCGAAGCCGATGGAGTGCCTCTCTCAGGCCCGGCTCTCAACAATCACTACGGCTTACAACGCTTCGTGGTGGTGGCGTCAAACGGAGGGTATATCATCACCCGATAATCCCGCTTTCAGATTAGTGCGGAGCATGTGTTGTGTATAGTTTATTATATGTCTGCAACACTTCTTGCCGATTGTCTTTTCTCGGACAATTCGGAGAGTCTTGTGTTATATTTGCAACATTGATATACCACTAATACACACATAGTTATGACTTACATCGACCTTATCAACCGATTCTGGGACATCAACCGCACTGCGCCGTTTTCAATGGCGGAAACAACCCTCTATTTCTTCCTCCTCAACGAGGCCAACCGCAACCGCTGGAAGCGCCCGGTGGGCTGCGCCACTGCCATCATC
>SFVH01000050.1 GCA_004561555.1 bacterium | reverse complement strand
ATTAAAGCTGAAAGATAGGATAGTTTGTTCATATTCATAAATATTATTAGTTGATAATTATAAGAAAAAACCTGCGTAAGTGATACCTATTGAGAGCGCCGGCTCGTTGTTGTAGGGCGAGGAGAAAAACCGTTTTGAATATTCAGCTTTGATAGCAATTTCGCGAATGGGGTAATAGTTGATGCCCACAGCCATAAAGTGCTTGCCACACCAATCGTAGTCCATAATTCCGCCGGCAGTTTTAGCCATCGAGTCATAGTATTCGTAATGACCGAACACCCACAGTTTTTGCTTTGATAGTGCGGGGTTTTTCATCAGTGCGAAGACATCATACCCCACTTCACATCCGGCAGCTACTGCATCGCTTGCCACGGCTGTTTTCGGAGAGGGAGAGGAGGTTGACATACTGCCGCGATTAAACTCTGTGATTTGCTTCGAGTCGTTGAGATGAGCCCAATCGAAATTGCCTCTGGCAATGAAGTTGTGCGACTTATATAAAAAGTCGAAAGCCCCGATTATCACCTCTCCGTGGTGTCCTTTATATTTGCTGTTTTTGGTGAGAGAATTGCTGAAACTGCTACCAAAGTATCCGCTCAAACTAAGAGTAAGATTATTTATCGTATAGTTTTCCAACCGAAAAGCTCCGGCATAAGAATTAGCAATCTTAAATTCATAAGGACTTCCCGCCCCATCGTGGATAAAACCTTGAGAGCCGAAGCGGTCGGAGTCGAGTCCCGGCAAAAACATTGCTTCATATCGCCAATCGCCAATGCGCCCCCACACTTCGATTGATGTTTCGTGCCAAGTGCAAGGGAGAATTGTGTTTTCGCCTTCCGGGCGATAGACGGTGAAAAATTCATTAGGCAGGTGATGTCGGTTGGTCATTCCTACCGGCACCACCTGATGACCGGCTCGAATGTTGAATGCTCTACCGAAACTTTTCTGAATCCAGAATTGTTCCAAAGCCACTTCACCTCCGCGTTCGATTTCATTTTCATATTCGCCGGTCTCTTCGGCTTCCATTTCCACGGCGCTCTCCGTGCCTCCATGTTCAAATTCTATTTCCGAATTCATTGTCCATCCCTTTCCAAAGTCGTAGCCTATCATCACCACCACATGTGGCAAGTCAAATCGTCCGTGGCTTGGGTCGTCTTTGTGAAGCTCCGGGCGCGAATAGCGTTGCCAAGCATCGCTGTAGAAGTTGCGAGTCATCACGGCTTCGCCATATCCTCCGAGCGATAATCTTTGCTGTTTTGTCTTGTAGGTTATGCTATCGGCGCTTTCCGTAGCCACTGCGGCAATTGTAGTTGCCGTAATCAAGCATATTGCTGAAATGTTGCGTATTATTTCCATCGCTTATTATTAATTTTTTTTGATGCGTACAAAGGTAGATTTCGATAAAAAAACCTACAATACTCAAAAAATGTGAAATCATATTCCGAAGATGACATATTGTTAGTCATTAATAGGTAGAGATATAGGTTATAAAACACATTTTAGAAATATGCTATAAAACACGAAAAAATTCTTGGTTGTCAGCATTTGTTATGCTACCTTTGGGAATCATAAAACATGACTACCATTATTCTTTGCTGTATGGAGCATATATTATTACCCGACAGCCGCGAACGTCGACTGATATTTTATCTCGCTATGGAGGAGTATGTCGCACGCATTGTGGACGATGACGGTGCTTTCTTCTTGTGGCAAGTGTCGCCTACAGTGATTTTCGGGCGCAATCAGTTAATGGAAGCAGAGGTTAATGTGTCGTTTTGTCGAGAGCAAGGCATAAAGATTTTTCGCCGTAAGAGTGGTGGCGGATGCGTATATTCCGATTGGGGCAATATTATGATTTCTTATATCACTAAGGGTGAAAATGTGGCTGAAATTTTCAATCGCTATCTTTCGCAGGTGGCTTCGTTGCTTAAAGAAATAGGCGTGAATGCTATGGTGTCGGGGCGCAACGATGTGCAGATAGGGGGCAAAAAAGTGTCGGGCAACGCTTTCTATTCTCTTCCCGGACGTAGCATTGTGCACGGCACTCTTCTCTTTTCCACCGATTTCGAGCAGATGCAAATGGCTATCACCCCCTCGGCGGTGAAGTTGCAAAGCAAGGGGGTGGCTTCAGTGCGCCAACATGTCACCAACTTATGCGACCACACTGATATGTCTATTGCAGAGTTTAAGCAGCGTCTCATTTCCTCATTTTGCCACAGCGAGCGGATGCTCACCTCAGATGATATCCGCGAGATTGAAGAAATCGAAAAGACTTATCTTGACGAGTCATTTTTTTCCGGAAGCAATCCTTCGTATGAAATAACAAAGTCGGCAAAAATTTCCGGTGTGGGTGAAATAATGGTTGGCATTGAAATGCGTGCCGGAGAAGTGAAGCGGCTTTCGCTATCGGGCGACTATTTTGCTATAGCCGACCCTGTAGAGGAGCTTAACCGCCGGCTACGCGGTTGTCGTCTAGAAGATGCTGTCACTATCCTTGCCGACTTTGATATAGGTAAATATATAGTAAACCTTACTACCGAACAATTTATCAATCTCATAAATTCCTGAAATTATGGACGAATTGCAGAAAACCTGTCTTTATGACAAACATGTGGCTCTCGGTGCTAAGATGAGTCCGTTTGGAGGCTTTATGATGCCTATCGAATATAGCTCAATCATCGACGAACATAATGCCGTGCGTGAAAATGTAGGTATGTTTGACGTGTCACATATGGGTGAAATATTTGTCACCGGCAAAGATGCCACTGTTTTTGTCAATCACATTTTTACCAACGACATCATTGGTGTGCCTGCGGGAAAAATCCTTTATGGCATGATGCTTTACAGCGATGGTGGTGTGGTCGACGACTTGCTTGTGTATCGAATGGATGATGCCGACCATTGGTTGCTTGTGGTGAATGCGGCCAATATAGCGAAAGACTATGATTGGATAATGCAGCAGGCAAAAGGCTATGAGGTGGATATTGATAATGCGTCGTCGAGATACGGACAAATAGCTTTGCAAGGACCGTCAGCCGAGATGATTGCCACTAAGGTGCTCGGAATGGCTGTCGCCGACTTGACATTCTATACCTTCAAAATTGTTGATTGGCAAGGCAATGAAGTGATTGCTTCGCGCACAGGTTATACCGGTGAAGACGGCTTTGAATTTTATGCCTCTTCGGAAGTGATTTGCCATATGTGGGACATGCTTCTCAACGAAGGACATGTGACGCCTTGCGGCTTGGGTTGTCGCGACACCTTGCGCTTTGAGTCGGGGTTGCCGCTTTACGGTCACGAGCTTAGCAATGAGATTTCACCGATTATGGCAGGGTTGGGCATGTTTGTTAAAATTGACAAAGCAGAATTTATCGGCAAGGAAGCCGTGGCTCGCCAAAAGGCTGAAGGTACGGCAAAGAAGTTAGTGGGGATTGAACTTATGGACAAAGCCATCCCTCGCGCAGGCTATGTTGTGGAGCACGATGGCAATGAGATTGGAATAGTAACCACCGGCTATCACACCATAACCACCGACCGCAGTGTCTGCTTGGCACTTGTGGATAGCGCCTACGCCGCCCTCGACACCGAAGTGGACGTGAGAATCCGCAAAAAGACGTTTAAGGGCATTGTGGTGAAAAAGCGTTTTTACGATAAAAAATACAAGAAATAATACACTAATAACAAACTCGACAAAAACTATTTATTATGGCAAAGACTATCGAAGGATTATTCTACAGCGAATCTCACGAATGGATAAAAGTGGAAGGTGAATATGGCTACATTGGCATCTCCGACCACGCACAAGAGGCAATGGGCAATATCGTGTATGTTGATATGCCCGAGGAAGACGACGAAGTGGCTCAAGGCGAAGATTTCGGAGCAGTGGAAAGTGTGAAAGCAGCCAGCGACCTGATTTCGCCGGTCAGCGGCACTGTCGTTGAGGTTAATGAAGCTCTTGGCGACACCCCCGAACTCCTTAACCAAAATGCCTACGACAACTGGATTATCAAGGTGAAAATCAGCAATCCTGCCGAGCTCGACAACCTCATGGATGCCACCGCCTACGAAGAATATTGCAAGAACGAACAACACTAAAAACATAGTCATATGGGATTTGCATATTTTCCGCATACTCCTGACGACATTCGCTCTATGCTTGAACGCATAGGTGTTGCGACGATTGACGACCTTTATGCCGATGTGCCCGACGACGTTATTTTCCACGGCGACTATGATTTGCCTGAAGCGCTCTCAGAGGAGGAAGTGCGTCGCTTTTTTGCCGCCATCGATAAGAAAAATCAGCCGTTGACCGTTATGGTTGGAGCCGGAGCTTACGACCATTATGCACCGTCGGTAATACAATCGATTATTTCTCGCTCGGAGTTTCTCACTGCCTATACTCCCTATCAGCCGGAAATCTCACAAGGCACTCTACGTTATATTTTCGAGTTTCAGAGTATGATTGCCACCCTCACCGGTATGGAATGTTGCAACGCTTCAATGTATGACGGTGCTACTTCAGCTGCCGAGGCGATGATGATGTCTATAGCAGCCACTCGTAAAAAGTCGCGTGTGCTCATCTCTTCCACATTGTTGCCACAGGTGAGACGGGTGGTAGAGACTTATGCAAAGTGGCATGGCGTAAAGCTATCGGTGATAAAACATTGTGATGGAAACACCGACCTTGCTCACTTGGAGTCGCTTCTTGAGGGTGACGATGTGGCGGGAGTGCTTGTGCCGAGCATCAATCGGTTTGGAATTATTGAAGACCTCTCGGGCTTTGCCGATGCCGTACATTCACGCAAAGCGTTGCTGATGGTGTATGCCGACCCGTCGGCACTCGCTGTGGTGCGCACTCCCGGCGAATGGGGAGCCGACGTGACGTGTGGCGACGCCCAGCCCTTGGGCATTCCTTTGAGCTATGGCGGTCCGTATGTGGGATTTCTTGCTTGTCGCAAAGAATATGTCAGGAAACTACCCGGGCGCATTGTGGGGGCCACTACCGATGTTGATGGCAAGCGTGCTTTTGTGCTCACTCTTCAGGCTCGCGAGCAACACATCCGTCGAGAGAAGGCTAACAGTAATATCTGCTCCAACCAATCGTTGATGGCGTTGTATGTGACCATCTACCTCTCGTTGATGGGAAAACAAGGGTTGAAAGATGTGTGTGACCTTTCTTATGGTGCTGCACATTATCTTCACGATAGACTCTTAGAAACCGGATTGTTTGCCGATGTGTTTGATCGTCCGTTTTTAAAAGAATTTGTGCTTAAGAGTGACATCCCTACAGAGAAGTTGCAGAAGGCGTTGCTCGACGGAGGATTTTTTGCAGCCCTACAGACCGAAGAAGGGTATGTGTCGTTTTGCGCTACGGAGCGTCGCACTATCGAAGAAATCGACCGTATGGTGGACCTTATTAAATGTATCAAGTGATGAAGTATTACGATAAACTGATATTCGAGCTTTCACGTCAGGGACGTGTGGGCTACACATTACCTCGCAACAATTGGGAAAAGTCGGCAGATGAAATTCCCGCAATGCTCTGTCGCTCTGTCGAAGCTGAGTTGCCACAGGTGAGCGAATTAGACGTGGTGCGCCATTACACCAATCTCTCGAATATGAATTTCGGCGTGGATACCGGTTTTTATCCTTTGGGAAGCTGTACCATGAAATATAATCCGAAAATTAATGAGGAGATAGCCGCAATGGCATGCTTCCGCGACATCCATCCTTTGCAACCGGACTGCTCAGTGCAAGGGGTGCTGGAGGTGTACGACGGACTGTGTCGCTCGTTGGAGGCTATCACCGGGATGGCAAAATTCACCCTCAATCCGTTTGCCGGTGCTCATGGAGAGCTTACCGGACTGATGGTGATACGCCGATATCATGAGCTGCGCGGCGATGATAAGCGCACTAAAGTGATTGTGCCTGATTCAGCCCACGGCACCAACCCGGCGAGTGCCGCCGTGTGTGGCTTAAATGTGGTGGAAGTGAAATCTACAGCCGATGGATGTATCGACATCGATGCATTGCGCCCTTTGCTCGACGACACGGTGGCAGGCATCATGATGACTAATCCCAACACGCTCGGCTTGTTTGAGACTCGTATTCGTGAAATCGCCGATATGGTGCATGCTTGTGGCGGATTGCTCTACTACGACGGCGCTAATTTCAACCCTCTATTAGGGAAAGTGCGCCCGGGTGATATGGGATTTGATGTGCTTCATCTTAATCTGCATAAGACGTTCTCCACACCACATGGTGGCGGCGGTCCGGGAAGCGGCCCGGTGGGAGTGGCAAAGCATCTTGCCAATTGCTTGCCGGATATGCGTGTGGAGCATGGCGACGATGGTATGCTTCATTGTGTGAGCCATCCGGATGCCACCGGACAAATCTCCGGCTTCATGGGCAATTTCGGCGTTATTCTGCGCGCTTATGCTTATATCCTTATGCTTGGCAAAGAAAACATCAAACTTGCCGGTAGGCTGGCAACTCTCAATGCCAACTATGTGAAAGAGTCGCTGAAAGACTGCTACAAACTGCCGATAGAGAAGGTGTGCAAACACGAGTTTGTATTTGACGGGTTGGCAGACAAATCAACAGGAGTGACAACCCTTGATGTGGCAAAGCGGCTGCTTGATTACGGATTTCATGCGCCGACAATCTATTTCCCCTTGCTGTTTCATCAAGCCATAATGATTGAGCCAACCGAAACGGAGTCGAAAGAAACAATCGATGCCTTTATAGAGGTGATGCAACGCATTGCCGGTGAAGCAATAGAGATGCCCGACGAGCTACATACGGCACCTCATACCACCCCGGTGCGCCGTCTTGACGAAACTACGGCGGCGAAGCATCCCGTAATCACTTATGCAGAATTAAGATTATGCAATCAACCGACTTAATAATTATTGGTGGCGGACCGGGCGGTTACGAGACCGCCTTGCTTGCCGCTCAGCGAGGACTTGCCGTGACGCTTATCGAGCGAGGCAATCTCGGTGGTACATGCCTTAACGAAGGATGTATCCCCACAAAGACTCTTTGTCGGTCGGCAGCTCTTGTTTGCGATATGAAAAAGGCAGCGGAGCTGGGTGTCGCTGTCGGAGATTGGAGTGTGGATTTTCCCACCATTATGGCTCGTAAGAATGCTGTCGTTGAGCAACTACGCACGGGAGTGGAAGCACTTATGCGTCATCCTAAAATTTCTTTGGTGACCGGAGATGCGCGTTTCGTTGATGCCCTAACCGTTGAAGTTGCAGGAGAGAGGTATGCTGCTCGCGATGTGATTATTGCCACCGGCAGCACGGCAGCAACCCTCCCTATCGAGGGCGCTGACCTGCCGGGAGTGGTTACCTCCAAGGAGTTGCTTGACCTTCATGAGTTACCGCAACGACTCACCGTGATTGGTGCGGGAGTGATAGGTTTGGAGTTTGCCTCAATTTTTCACGCTTTGGGTAGCAACGTGACAGTGTTGGAATATGCTCGTGAGGTGCTTCCGCATTTCGACACCGACATGGCAAAACGCTTGCGTCAAAGCCTCGGCAAGAGAGGCATCGTTATCGAAACGCAGGCTGCCGTGAAGTCTGTCGCGAAAATCAACAGCTCGCTTGCGGTGAATTATGAGAAAAAAGGTAAGACATTGGCGGTGGAGGCTGATGTGGTGTTGATGGCTGTAGGGAGAAAAGCCAATGTGTCGTCGCTTAACCTCGACGACGTTGGTATCGACTATACTCAGCGTGGCATTACTGTAGACGACAATATGCTCACCAATGTGCCCCACGTATATGCCATTGGCGACATTAATGGAAAGATGATGCTTGC
>SFVH01000049.1 GCA_004561555.1 bacterium | reverse complement strand
TTAGAAAGGCGAAAAAGGAAGAAAGGTATGTCAGTCACACCTCTGAACTGACTGCGGAATGCTTTGACTTTGGCGTTGAAAGACTCTGCTCCGGCATTAATCGAGCGATTGATAAAGTAATTGAGGATAGTGTCGTAGTGGTTACGGAATTGTCCGTCATCCATTTCAACCACCTTTTGCAGCTGACCCAATCTTAATGCGTGATGAAGATTATTATTTATAGGATATAAAAAAACTGTCTAAAAAAGATTAGACAGCTTTTTCTCTAAGTGTGCGCATGAAGGGACTCGAACCCCCACGACTTACGTCACTAGATCCTAAGTCTAGCGCGGCTACCAATTACGCCACATGCGCTTAGGTCGTTGCAAAGATAAACATAATTTTTCAATCGTGCAACTATGCAACGCTATTCGTTTCAATCATCGAATGATTTAATTAAAATTTTATTCCGGCACCGAGCATAAAACGTGGTCCTTGATTGTAACACCCCAATGCTTCCCAATAACGACGATTGAATAGGTTCTGCCCTTGGGCATACACATTGATGAGGTCGTTGATTTGATAGGTAGCACCTATGGAGAAATCGCAAATTGTACCCATATTTCCTTCGCGTCGGGTTTCTAATCCCGTTTTGTCGGTGAGTATCATTGTTATCGTTCGACCGCTATGATAGCAATAATCGGCGTTTATTGTGAGTTTTTTGATTGGGCTGACGGTGATGCCGGCAGTGATTGTGTGGTCGGCGCGCTCAAATCCTTGAGTCACCCAACCGCTGTCGTCGTCTTGAGGTGTAAAGCGGTATCCGGCTTTCACCTCTACGATGTTGCTCCACTTGTAGGCTGCATCCACCCCCAACTTTATACCGTTGATATCGTCGGTGTCGTAGGGAGTACCTCCACTTATTGCTGTGATAGCGCTTGGGCAGTTATTTAGGTCGTTGTCCACTTTAATGAGAGGCATCAGTTGGTTTTTCGTGATTTTAAAGCCGAAATAAGGCGAGATTGAAAAACCTTTCCACATGCCTAAGTTTAATCGAGCTTCGGCATCGATGAGGGTGAAGCTGTTGGGAGCTATTGCTTGAATACATCCGGCATATCTGTTGTGAGCAATCACTTCGTGTAACGTGTTTTGATGATTTCCTCCGGTAGCGGAGAGAGCTACTGCCACACGGTCGGTGAAAGAGTAGTCAAATTTTACATCGGGAGCGATGCGGAATGTGGTGCCTTTGCTTGCCACATCGATGCGAGCACCCAGTCGCAATCGTAGTCGGTCGGTATACTTTTGATAGTAAGGATTGGCTGAGAAGAGGCTGTTTGCCACGTTTTTATAAAGCACTCTGTTGGCATCGTCGAGACATAAATAGGAGTTTATTGTCTTGACATATCCCATTGTTGCATCAATACCTACATGCGAATCTTCGTCCCACATAAATTCCACTCCTGCAGTAGTGGCTAGGGCATGTTCCTTCAGCCCTTTGGCTGTAATGACTTGTTGAGAGATGGCTTGCATGGCATCGCCATATCCGAGATAGTTATATCCGAAGTCAAAGTGATATCCGAACCCCTCTTTGTCATCGTTGTTTGAAAGCCATCCCAGATTTACTCCCACTTCGTTGAGTGTTTGACTTTTGTTTCGGTCATAAATATTATCAAGAGAGTAGTAATTAAATTTATCGAAGTGGTAATTTAGGTCGGCAGAAAGTGTACCGGCGCTGAAAATATGGCTTCCATAAGCGCCTATTCTGTCTTCGACAACCTTCTTCTTTGAGTCTTTCACTGTGCCGTTGGTCGAATTGTGTTGCAGCCAAAGGTTCAGCTGAGACTTTTCGGTAGCGATAGCTCGATAGCCGGCACTACCGGAGATATTCAGGTAGTTGCCCATCCCAAACACGGCATAACCGCGCTTATTGTCGAAGGCAAAGCCGTCAAAACGACGGTGTGGTGTTTGAGTCACAAGAAGTGGATTGAAATCGGCGGGGACGGTGTGGTCGCTGAATTGAAGTTTCACCTCATCGGTCTTTAGCGGCAATGCCTCAGGCAGAGAATATGGCTTTTCCACCTTCTGCTCCACAATCTCCACCTCGCGCTCTACGGTGATGGTCTGATTAATTTCATCGGCAAGAGCTACTGCAACCGGGATGATGGTGGTTGCTAATGAGATGATTATTTTTTTTGTATTCATTATTTTAGAGCTTTAAGTCGTTCGTCAATCATTTGCTTAATGTCCTCTTCATTGCCGGGGTAGTTAGCCTGCAGGCTTTCAAGATATTCGCGAGCTTGGAAGGTGTCGCCTTGTTTTTTGAATATATCCGAAAGAAGGATAAATGCTCGTGCCATCCAGTAATGATGTGGCGAAGAAGAGTCGATAAGTTTGTTTACAGTGGCTTCAGCCTTTTTCAAATTGCCGGCGTTGTAGTAATAGGTGCCCAAATCAACAGCTGCTTTCGAGCCGTAAAGGTTGTTGATGTTGCTGTCGATGAGAGTGTTGAAGTCGGTCACTCCGGTAGTAGTGTCACCCTTTTGTATAGCTGCTACTGCGCGAGCATAGCGAGCTTCAGCGGTGATTTCTTCCGAGAGTGATTCGGAGTTGAGCAGAAGGGAGGCATATTGTTGCATAGCGTCGTAGTCATTGAGAGCTACAGCGCTGCGAAGCAAGCCTAATCGAGCACGGTTTACGTTGGATGTGATAGTCGTTTTGCTTTCCAATAGAGCAAAACACTCGCGTGCAGTGGCATAATCGCCCTTATTGAGCAGCAAGTCGCCCTTCATTGCCAGAGCCGACTCGGCAAAAGAGCCGTCTGGCGCCAGTTGCAATGCCTTGTCCACATAGGTGAGCGCAGCCGTTTCATTGCCTTCAGCCACTGAAGCTTCAGCAAGATAATAATTAGCTAATGCGGCAGGGCGTAACGAAGGATATTTTGCAACAAACGACTTCAGCTTGTCGGTTTTGCCGCGGTCGAGATATTCATTTTCTGCCGCATCAAATGCCAGTTGAGCCATCTCGTTGTCATCGATACTATAGTTGCCCACCGAACGAAGGAAGGCTGAGAGGTCGTCTAAGCGACCTTCAGCGGCATAAATGCGCTTAAGGTCGTCGACAGCCACTTTGGCTTCATCGCTTGTGGGATAAGCCTTCACAAGTGCTTCATATTGCTCGCGACTCTCATCGGTTTTACCCATAGAGTTGAGCAAAAGAGCCAATTGCAGTTGTCCTTGTCGGCTCTCCGCAGTTGTAGGATACGACGATATCAATTTCTTGAAAGCGTCTACAGCCTTTGCGTTTTTGCCGAGGTCCTGATAAGCTTGTCCCCGTTGATATAGGGCTTTGGGTGCGTATGGCGAATCGGGATAGGAGGCTACGAGTTCGTCGAGGGTTGAAATCTTATTTGTGTGATTGCCTTGATAGCCTCGCATCATCCCAATTTGATAGAGCGAATAGTCGCATTTTGATGTCCCCATTTTGAAAGCCTTGTTGTAGAGCGATTCCGCTTCAGCAAAACGGCTTTGATAGTATTGGCAGTCAGCCATGCGATTATAAGCATCAGCGGAGAGTGTGGCATCAAGTTGCTTGGAGGCTAAGGCTTTCTCATATTGCGTGTAGGCCGAGGAATATTTGCGTTGGCGATATTGCGCATAAGCTTGTCCGAACAAAGCCTTCCCGCGATTTGCATTGCCGGAATATTTTGCGTAGAGCGATTCCGCCTTAGCATATTGACCCTCACGATAATGGGCTTCGGCGAGCCAAAGGTTGACTTCCGATGCTGTTGCTTTGTCGTAGCGAGCAAGAGCTTCAGCTTGTGAGAGGTAGTTGATAGCCACATCGTTACGGTTTGCCGACATCTCGCGCATGCCCAGACGATAAAGCACATTTTGCTTTGCGCGAAGCATCTTTTGTGATGGCGATTTCAGCGCATTAATGCTTGCCAACGCATTGTCATAGTCCTTGTTGTTAAGGTAGGAGTTGATGATGTAGTCTTCCACTTTGTCGGCATAGTGCGATGAGGGGAAGGTGTTAAGAAAATCTTGAAACAGCTTCACAGAACTATTGAAGGGGGTGCGCCCGCCTTGGCTTTGTGCAATGGCATAGTTATAAAAAGCTGTTTCTTTCACTTCGCGGTCGTAAGGCATCTTATAGGCTTTTTCAAAAGCCATCGATGCGGCTTTTACATTCTCTTCATGGAGATAGGCTTGTCCAACATACAGATAAGCACTTTGCGCAAGCTCGTCGTCTGCCAAAGTGACTTGTCCGAGATGGTTTTTTGCATCGGAATAGTTGCCTGTATTAAATTCGCTCACTCCCAATGCATAGAGGGCAGTGCGCTGGGCATCGTCGGCATTGTCGGCATATTCCTTCAGAAGGCTTACGGCATTGTCGTAATAACCCAGATGATAATTGCTTTCGCCGGAAATACGTAGCATCTCAAGCCGCATATTTTCAGGAAGGCTGCCTTTTAAGATGCTTTCGGCTTCACTCTTGACGGGGGCATACTTGCCGTCGGCGAAGTCGATATGGCAGATGTAGAAGCGAGCTTCATTGTGCAAATCGCTCCTTTTGTTAATGCTTTCAAAGCCGCGACGCGCTTCGGAATAGTTGCCGCGAGAATATTGTATCACAGCCATATAATATGCCGATTGGTCGGCATAGCGTTTCACTCCTCGCAACCTAAGAAGGTCGCGCTCGGCAGTGTCGTAGTCGCCGGTGCGTATGTGGCAGAAAGCACGACGATAGCAGAGGTCGGCGGCGGTGGCGTTGTCAAACGCATCGCTCGAAAGAGTGTCAAACTCCGTGACTGCCGACACATATTGGTCATGATAGAAATACCACGAGCCGATGGCAAATCTCACCTCATGGCGACGTGGCGACGAAGGGTAGCAGTCGAGGTATGTCTTCAACGCCCCAAGGGCTTCTTTGTCGCCGTTGCGGAAGAGAGCCATTGCCTTGTAGTATTCGGCTTCCGCTCTCACCTCCTCGTCGGGGTTGGTGAGCAACAGCTGATTAAGCTGGTCGATACAACCGACAAAATTTTCTGTTTCATACATACTGATGCCGCGGCAAAGGTAGCCGTCGGCATAAGCTGAATTATAGGCATTTTGTGCTGTTATCACACTCGCAGAGGCGATGCACAACGCTGCCAAATATTTTCGTTTCATACGATTATGAATATGTTTTTTCGATTAAAAGTTGTAGCCGATAGAAAAAGTCCATCCCTTGTTGTGCATCTCCCAATTGTAATAATGGTTTGCCGAGGTGTTGCGCAAGCCGCGTTGGTAGGTGATTTCAAACACGTAGTGGTCCATCACTTCTATTCCGGTACCTATCTGCAAGCCACAGTCAAACGAGCGATGTTGCATCTCGCCATCCCCGAAATAGTCGCGTTCGCTTTTACTATAGGAATATGACGACGGTTCATTGTTGGGGGCGGCAACGACGATGCGCTCCACCTCATCTTTGCCGTCGCCCACGCCGAAGTTGAAGTATGCGCCCGCCATCACATCCCATTTCACGGTGTTGGAGATATTAAAGTGGAAGGCGGCAAGCACCGGCACGTTGAATGCCGTGCGACGAGTGTGCCCCATGTCGGTCGATAGCTGCTGATGTGCGGCATTGTGGTCGATGAGGGTATAGTTATAACTGCGGTTTTCGATAAAGAAGCCCGGACGAATGCTGAAAAAATTCCGTATGTTTAGGTCAAGCACTACGCCTGTAGAAAATCCGCTCTTCCACGAATATGTGCAATTGTCACCCTGCCCGGGGATGTCGGTGGAGAGATTGCTCGAGGTTATGCCGACACGCACGCCAAAGTCAATGATATTGTCTGCCGATTCGGTATCGACAAAGTCTGCTGCGGAGGCTGTGGTTGCCACGCCAATCATACATAATGATAGAAGTAGTTTTTTCATAGACGGTTCATTTTTTTATTGTTTTGTAAAGTTAGATTGTTTTCCTAAAAGTAGCAAGCTATTTACAACTTTTAATCCAATTAATCTCCCGATTCGGATAATAATTTTTTCTTTCCTCTGATAATTCTCGTGAAAAAGTAGTAATTTTGCCGAAATCAAATGGATAAAGTGATATGATTAAAGAAATTAAGATAGCATCTATTGAAAAATTGCAGGATGCCGCTCGTGAGTTTGTTGGCATGATGGGCGACTTTACTGTTTTCGCCATCCATGGTGAAATGGGAGTCGGTAAAACCACTTTTATCAATGCGGTGTGTCGCGCTTTGGGAGTGGAGGAAGATATCACCAACTCGCCATCTTTTTCTATCATCAACGAGTATCGTTCCAACACCACTGCCGAGCTGATTTATCATTTTGATTGTTACCGCCTTGATAATATCGAAGAAGCGGAAGATATTGGTGTGGAAGATTATTTTGATTCGGGATGTGTGTGTTTCGTCGAGTGGCCTGACGTGGTGGCGGATATGCTTCCCACCGACACCGTTGATGTCACTATTGCAGAGCAAGCTGATGGTAGTCGCATTTTTACCCTCGCTTTCCCTGATTGATTTTCAGAAGTTTGTCAACTGCTAATACTTTTATATATTTCCGAGTTAGCTCCCTCTTTGTTGCTGTGGTTTAGCCGCTCGCTATAGCCCAATGTAAATATATTGCAAGCGTATAGACGGATATTCCGGTAGGAATTTGACCAACTGGAGGAGAACTTGTAGTAATCACCCCAATTATGTATCATTGTTTGGATTTGCTGAAATCCAAGTGGAATGATGTCTCTGTAAAATATGATTTAGAATCTGAGAATGTAACACCTACAATCACAATAAGCAAAATTGCTTCGCAAGCTCGTTTGGTGAATGTTAAAGCCAAAGGCAATTGCGGTTTTGTTATTTTTGCCGGAGATGATGAGAATTCTCCAACTATAGGCTACTGACTAACTGACACTCTCAACATCGATAATCTCCCGCCGGCTGCTGTCGAAGAGGTCGTGGGTGGCAGTGTGTCGGTGTTTGTTAATAATGGTGATATCGATATCATCGGTGCTAAGGAGGATGCTATCGTTGATGTGTATACCATTGACGGTGTGAAGATAGTGTCAACAACCGGAAATCGTGTTGCTAACCTTTCGTGTGGCATTTACATCGTATGGATTGATAATCTCTCGTTCAAGGTCGTGATATAAGGGCGACTTCCAATGATTTAAATATGAAAAAGAGTGTGCTCTTTTGAAGAGCACACTCCGGGGTTGAAATCCTAAAATCGATTAGATGTTTTGCAACAAGTAACCGTTTGGGAAGCCCGAAAAGCTTAGGGCTTTTATTTAACTATAATAAACAGTTGTTATTTCGACTATATCATTCAAAATGTTGTTGCAAAATTACAATAACATTTTGATTATACAATATTTTTGCGAAAAAAAATGAATTAGAAAAAACGACTTGCTTTTCTGTCGCATCGCTATAATAAAAAAAGATTACTTATCTCCCGATAAATAATCCCTTTCACCTTAAAATTTAATACCATGAAAAACTTGTCACAAAGATAAGCCTATTTTTCCTATTGTCAATAGCAAATGGCTAAAAAATTATGTTGTATAACATCATTTAACTATAGTAATAGTTTATTTGTTGAATTTATGCTTGTGTTTGCAACATATCTTTAGAATTATGTTACAATTATGTTACAATATGGTTGTTGTTTTTTGGAGTTTTCGTTGCATCTCAAGCTGAAAATCGCTTATTTTGTCGAAAAAACGAGCAGATGGATAATAATTTTGAAAAAATCAAATGTCTTATTGATGAAAATCGTTTGGATGAAGCTATTACCGAGCTTACGGTGGTGATTAGCAAGACTCCTACAGATGTGGCTTTTTATCTCCGTGGCAATGCTTTTCGCAAATTGGGCGATTGGAAGCGTGCCATTGGCGACTATTGTTCGGCAATGGAGCTTAACCCTGACAGCCCTGCTGCCGAAGCCTATAAGGCTGCTATTGC
>SFVH01000015.1 GCA_004561555.1 bacterium | reverse complement strand
GCTTGCTCGCCAATATCTGTGGAAGGATTGTATGACTTATTGGCACGGCACGGGTCATGGTGTGGGTCATTTCTTAAATGTGCATGAAGGGCCGCAAAATTTCCGTCTTAATGAGAATCCCACTGTTCTTGTTCCGGGTATGATTACCAGCGACGAGCCGGGGCTTTACAAAGAAGGAGAGTATGGCATTCGCATCGAGAATCTTGTGCTCACTTGCGACTACAAGCATACGGAGAAATTTGGCGATTTTATGTGTCTTGATGCTCTCACACTGTTCCCATACGATAAGGGGCTTATAGATGTGGATATGTTGTCGAGCGAAGAAACGGAGTGGGTCAACAATTATCATCGTAAGGTGTGGGATGCACTCTCGCCAATGCTCGACGAGTCTCACCGTGAATGGCTAAAAGAAAAAACCGAACCAATAAAGAAATAATCAGTTATGGCATTAATAAAATCAGTGAGAGGGTTTACTCCCCAAATAGGTAAAGATTGTTTCCTTGCCGACAATGCTGCAATTATCGGCGATGTGACGATGGGCGATGAATGTAGCATTTGGTTTGGCACCGTGCTTCGTGGCGATGTCAACACCATCACTATCGGCAATCGTGTCAATATCCAAGACGGCTCGGTGCTCCACACTTTGTATCAGAAATCGGTGATTGAAATCGGTAATGATGTGAGTGTAGGTCATAATGTGACAATCCACGGCGCAAAGATTTGCGATTATGCACTTATCGGTATGGGGTCGGTGCTCCTTGATGGTGTAGAAGTGGGAGAGGGGGCGATTGTGGCTGCCGGCAGTGTGGTGTCGCCCAACACAAAAATAGGGCCAAATGAGCTATGGATGGGTGTGCCTGCAAAGTTTAAAAAGATGGTCGACCCAGCCCAGGCTAAAGAGATGAATCAGAAGATTGCCCACAACTATTTGATGTATTCGAAATGGTATGACCAAGAATAGTGGTGGTGAATAAATAATTTATCGGTTGTTAAATCAGTTCATTTTCCGAACGATTAACAACCGATTTTTTTATCCGTTGATTGCTATGGAGCAATGATTATTGTTTAATGCGGAGGGTGTTACCGTCGTCGATGAGCGGAAAAAGATGTGCACGTTCGGCGCCGGCGGGCTTATTAGGCCCGTGGAGCACGATAAACAGCTCTCCGTCGAAGCTACGGAAAATCATGCCGTGGCCGCCATTCGCGCTAAAGAGCAAGTCGTCTTGTTGCTTCCATGGCCCGGCGATGCGTCCGGTAGTCGACTCTGCAATACCTATGGCATAATCGTTGTCGTAAAACGACGACCAAATCATCAGCAACTTTCCGGTTTTGGTGGTATAGAGGAAGCATCCGTCGGTAACGTAGGAGGTGGCTACGCTTTCAGAATGTCTGCCTGTGCTCCATTTTGCACTTGAGGCATTAAACAATCTCATAGCGTTTCCTTCGGTGGCAGAGAGGTCGGGTTTCAGCTTCACCAAGCTCATCTCTCCGTCGACAGTCTGCACCCATTCGTGACAATACACCATATATGGCTCACCATTTTCAACATAAAGAGTCCCGTCGAGAGTCATCTCGTCCATCGGTGTTAAAGGCTGTGTGGAAAACGGCAAAAACGGGCCTTCGGGATTGTCAGCCACAAACACTTGCACGCCACGAAACGTGTAGGCAGGCCATCCTTCTTGTTTCTTTTTCCATTGAATGTCGGAGTTGAGAGTGGCAAAGAGATAGTATTTGCCATTATATTTGTGGACTTCCGGCGCCCATATAGTGCCTGTAATCCAATTGTTTTCCGGCACAGAGCAAACACAGTACGGACCGGTCCAGGTTTTCAGGTCAGAGCTCTTGAAACATTCCACTCCGCCCACTTTCTTCCCGTTTGAGGCCGGTTGCATCGCGCTGCGATATAGGTAATATAAGCCTGTGTCGGCATCCGGCAAAATATATGGGTCACGAATGTGGATGTCCTCCAGATTGAAGGATTTCACTTGAGCCGTCACGGCGATGAATGAAAATAATGAAAGAGCAATAGAGGAGAGTATTCGAAGCATAATTCTGACAGTTTAGTGGTTATACATCAAGCACAATTTTGTTGAGGCGTTCTTCATATTCTTTTACGAACTTCATCAAAGCAGCTTCGCGAGCACGACCTGCCGCCACTTCATCGTAATAAAGTTTGGCATATTGGAAAGCCACCATAGCTAAAACCTGAGAAGATGTCTTTGTGGGGTCGCCTTCGCGCCATTGTTTCCACAATTTTGTCACCTCTTTTTCCACCATTCGAAGTTGCTGTTCATCATTAGGGTTAATGACCGTCTTAATATGTTCGCCGGCGATGTTGAGAGTGATACGCTGCTTCTTTACTTCGTTCATAATATAAAAAATTAAAGAAGGTTAGAAACGGCGAAAAGCATTTCTAACCTTCTGAAATGTAGATTATCTTGCAAGAATCAAAGCGGAGTAGGAAGGCACGATTGTCTTTCCACCTTTAATCGTACCGAGTCCTTCAGGGTCAATCTTACCGTCGAAAGCGATGAGTTTCCATTCGCCTTTAGGCACATTCACCGTTCTGTCGGAGTTGTTTCCGTTAAATACCACCTTGATTTCTTTCCATTGGTCGCCGTTGGCATTGTTTTTAATTGAGTAAGCCACCAAGCAAGGCTCTTTGATTTTGTCAAACACGATGTTTCTCGCCACCTCTTCGGTTGTTGTCATTCGGAATGCCGGGTGCGCCTTACGCAAAGCGATAAGGTTGCGATAATAGTCGAACTGTTGTCGATTTGCAGCTTTGAGGTCCCAATCGATGGCATTAACCGAGTCGGGAGAGCAATAAGTGTTGTGGATGCCTTTTTTGTCGCGGAACACTTCTTCGCCGGCAAACATAAAGGGAGTGCCTTGGGAGGTGAATACGATAGTTTGAGCCAAACGAGCCACTCGCATACGCACCGAGTCGTTGGCTTCCGGCATCGATTTGCGTAGCTTGTCGGTGAGACAAAGGTCATCGTGGCAAGACACATAATTCATTATCGAAAGAGGAGAGGGCGAGTAGGCAAATTTGGAATTGCTACCGAGAGAATAGTCTACTTGCGGATGAGCAGTAGAGGCTACGATGCCGATTTTCACCGTTTCTTCCTGTCCGGGTTTGCCGGAAGCAAAACCGCGGTCGTCGGCACGGCTGTAGTGCCCTTTTACGGCATCACGGATGTCGTCGCTAAACACTGCTATGCCATCAATTTTCGACACGTTCTCCTTGAGAGCGCGAAGCTCTACGGGTAGGGGGCTGTCGCCGGCAGTCCATCCTTCGCCATAAATCACTGCGTAGGGGTTGATTGCTCTCACGGCTTTAGACACTTGATTCATCGTTTCTACATCGTGGATAGCCATAAGGTCGAAGCGGAAACCATCGATATGATATTCTTCAGCCCAATATTTCACTGAATTAACAATGAAGTCACGCATTTGCTGACGTTCGGATGCCGTCTCATTGTTGCATCCGGAGGCATCGCTATAAGAGCCGTCGGGACGGTGGCGGTAGTAATATCCCGGAGCGGTGAGCGAGAAGTTGGAGTTGTCGTTAAATGATGTGTGATTATACACTACATCCATCACCACTCCTATGCCGGCATTGTGCAATGCTTGCACCATTTCTTTCATTTCGATGATGCGGCAAGCGGGGTCGGCGGGATTGGTGGAGTAGCTGCCTTCGGGTACGTTGTAGTTTAACGGGTCATAACCCCAATTATATTGACGGTCGGCAAGTTGAGTTTCGTCGACAGTGTTGTAGTCGTAAGATGGGAGGATGTGGATGTGGGTCACTCCAAGCTCTTTAAGGTGGGCAATGCCTGTGAGCTCGCCGCAAGGAGCTACGGAGCCGTCTTCAAGCAAAGCAATAAATTTGCCCTTATTGACTATTCCGGAGTTGCGATGAGCCGAAAAGTCGCGATGGTGCATTTCGTAGACGATAGCGTCGGTTTGATGAGGAGTGACCACATATTTGTCATTTTCCCACCCTTCAGGATTAGTTTTTGAGAAGTCGATAATGGCAGCACGCTGACCGTTGACTCCTACGGCTTTTGCCCATACTCCCGGCGTTTCGTCGAGCCAATGTCCGGCGATTTTCACTTGGAAGGTATAGAATTTACCCCAGAGTTGTTCTTTTTGCGAAGTGCGCCATATTCCGTGAGCCTTATCGGGCGTCATGTCTACAGTGGCATAAGGCTTTCCGTTGTGACCGTCGGTATAGAGATGTAGACGCACAGCCTCCGCTCCCGGCGACCAAAGGGTGAAATGAGTGCCTTTATCATCCACTTTAAGCTCAAGGTCGTCACCGTTGTATGTGGGATATGCATCGAGAGTGCTGTCAGGAATTCGAGGAAGAGACTGAGCGGACGATGCTTGGGATGCAAAGACCAAAGCTGATGCGACAGTCGTTGCAGTCATAATAGTTTTGATTAATTGTGTCATAAATGAATATAAGTTTTTCAAGTGAGTTTTAAGTGCTTAATTAAAACGTCGTGAGCCTCATGTTGATTTATCTCACAACGATTTTAGTGCTTCCGTAATCGCTTTTCACTATGTAGAAACCTTTTGCCAGTTCCACTTTTTCAGAGCCTGATTTCACGACGATTGTGCGCACTACTTGCCCGGTGATTGAATAAATCACAAAAGTGCAAGGGTGGTCGTCGTTGTTGTATATGTGCAAGATGCCTTTGCCCGAAGTTGTGGCTACGACCTCATAGCGCACTGAAGGCTGAGAAGCCGGCTCGGCGGCGACAACCGTACAAACCGAGCAAGCGAATAATATCGTGAATAAAAATAATCTTATACTTCTTTTCATAATATGCAAAAATAATAAATATCAACCGATAATCAAAATAAAAGCATCATTATTTAGTGCAACATTGAAATAAAAAACTATCAAAAAACGGGGATGGTGCAACAATCTCTAAATAAGATTAATTTTTGAGATTTGTTTGTTTTATAAAGAATTAAGGCTTATCTTTGCAAAGAGTAAAACATATCGAAACAACAAGGGTCTCAATCAGATTTGGTGGAGATTCTTTTTTATTTGATTATTTTTTTTAAAACCAAAACATAGAATTATGGCTATTACCTACATGACCAAGGATGGTTACGACAAAAAAATGAAGGAAATTGCTTATCTCGAAAGCGTAGAGCGTCCGCGCGTATCTGCTGCTATCGCTGAAGCTCGTGATAAGGGAGACCTTTCGGAAAATTCGGAATATGATGCCGCAAAAGAGGCTCAAGGCATGCTTGAAATGAAAATCGCACAACTGAAAGACTTACTTGCGAGCGCACGAATTATTGATGAAGCCAACCTCAACACAGAGGAGGTGCAGATTATGAACACCGTCACAATCAAAAACACGAAGAATGGAGCGACAATGACCTACACTATCGTTGCCGACTCGGAGGCTAACTTGAAAGAAAAGAAGATAGCTTCAAGCACACCTATCGCAAAGGGGTTGCTTGGCAAGAAGGTGGGCGAAACAGTGGAAATCCGCGTGCCGCAAGGCTTGATGACGTTTGAAATTGTAAAAATAGAAATCTAAAAATAATTGTTATGGCAACAATTTTCTCTCGGATAATAGCAGGCGAAATACCTTGCTATAAAGTGGCTGAAGACGAGAAGAATTTCGCCTTCCTCGACATCAATCCTGTCAACCGCGGGCATGTGCTTGTGGTGCCGAAAACGGAAAATGATTACATCTTCAATCTTTCGGATGACGACTATGCTTCGCTCACTATGTTTGCTCGCCGTGTGGCGAAGGCATTGGAGCAGGCTGTGGAATGTAAGCGTGTGGGTGTGGCTGTAATAGGTCTTGAAGTGCCTCATGCACACATCCATCTCATTCCGATAGTGGAAGAAAAGGATATGTATTTCAATAAGCCGAAGATGACCTTGCCGGCTGAAGAGATGCAAGCTATTGCCGATGCTATTGCGTCGAAAATGTAATAGTGGTAGACATATGAATAAACGACGGCTCAGGGTGTCTTGAGCCGTCGTTGTTTTGTCAGTCGCCGAAGTAATAGCGATTGAGATATAAGCGGGCGATGAAGTCCCAATTGTCTTGAAGAAGTGAAGGATGATTTCCCACAGGGAAAATGGCGTCGGGCACAAGATTATGGGAAAAAGCATATTTGAAGATGTCGGGCGGACAAAACGATGGCTCCATAATCAATCGGTGAGCGTCGGCAGTAGCTTTAGCGGCATCGTAGCATGGATTGGCAGGGTGGCGGAAACAGTGTGCCACATTTTTTGCAATACATAAACCTTTGCGTCGGTCGGCAAAGAGCACAAAGTTGGAGTCTTGGGCAAGTTGTGGCAGATGCCCTTTGGGGTTATTGCCCCAGTTCATTTTCTCGCTTAGAAATTTTTCCAAATCCTCGTAGGTGGCACAAAAAGCAATTGGCTCGCCTTTGGTGGCGCGGCAGAGAGCTTTGTAATACTTATGGGGAGACACGGCAACGGGCTTTGGCGATTTGGGAAGGCGGTCGTCGATGATAAGACGTAGCCAATCGTCGGCAAGCAGGGCTAAAGGTCCGGTGGGTTGTTGGAATGTGATGTGCAGGCGGTTTTCGTCGGTGAGTGTTTCTTCCAGCGACAGTTCGTCGTCGTCGGATATTTCCGGCTCGTAGGCATGTTTGCTCACCGGGCGCATCAGATAGCTATTCCAAAACAGCCATCCGGCAGTGGCAAAGATGTCGCGCACTTGCTCCGGTGAGGATAGGTCTAACTCGTGAAGCCCTTTAAAATCTTCTGCTTCGGGAGCATCATCGTAGAGGAAATCGAAGAGCTTGAAAAATTGCGAAGCCAAACGCAAGATGTGGGTATCGAGGGGTGACACCAGCCCTTGAAAGCCGAGTCGTGACTCCAGCGAATACCAAATCACAAATTGAATGTCAATAAGGTTGAGCTCGGCATCGCAGTAATCGTCGGGCTCATCGTAAAACGGCACGGGGCGATTGTAAAGGTGTCGGCACATTTTGACAAATGAGCGCCAAATCCCTGCGTCGGCAACTACATCTTGGAAATAAGCCACCGCATCGAGCACCACTCGCTTGCGAATCTCATCGTCGAGCTCTGGCAAGAGCCCGGTTTGATGCCATAATTTCCCCAGATAATTTGCAAGCGTCAGATAATAATCATCAGTGGTCTGCTCTTCGTTGGGGTTAGGGAGCATTCGCTTTATATCGTCATATTTAAAATCCATAGTTATAATATTTGGGATAATAAAATTTCTACACTGTCTATTTTATCAGCATCAATCGTGTCTTTAGCGTCGTCGCTGACAACAAAACCGTTTCTGCGCAAGGCGTTGGCTATCCATCTGCAACGAGTGGCATCACATCCCTTAATGTTGTAGGCCTTTTTATTGTGGTCGGTTTTTGCCACAAATTCTCCTGAGAGAGCGTCGAATGTCACATTATCGGTGGAAAACAAATGATTTAATTTGCCTTGCAGCACGATGTCTTCGGTTTGACCGTCAATAAGCTTGCTGTCGCCCACAAGCATCCACAGCCTGTCGGACATTGCAAGCGACAGCGCTACATCGTGAGAGGACAGGAGTATCGCTTTATTTTCGCAACGAGCGAGGTGATGAAGCAGTTGTAAAACATCCACACGGCTTGCTACATCGAGAAAAGAAGTGGGCTCGTCGAGAAGAATGATAGGAGCATTTTGAGCCAATGCTTTAGCAATCATGGCTTTTTGTCGTTCACCATCGCTTAGTTCAGCCACAAACGAGTGGAGTTTGTGAGTAATGCCTACACTTTCGATTGCATCGCGGACCATTTTGCGGTCGTTTGCATCAAGACGACCGAGAAAACCGGTATATGGCTGCCTCCCTAAAGCCACCAGCTCTTCCACAGTGAGGCCACCGGCATTAGTTCGGTCGGTGGTCACAACACTTATGAGTCGTGCCATCTCGTGTCGGCTTAGTCTGCCTATCAGCTCTCCGGCGATTTTCACTTCGCCGCTGATTGCCGGTTGCGCCCCAGCAATTGTTCGCAATAGAGTAGACTTTCCGGCACCGTTAGCACCGAGAAGCGACACCACACATCCTCGAGGGAGCGACAGCGAGATGTCAGCCACCACTATTGTCTTATTTTTGCCATTGGTATATCCTACCGACAGATTGTTGAGTTGTAGCAAGTCTATCATGCCATGTGCAATTAATTAAAATAAAAGATTTTGTTGCGACGCACGATTACATAAATGATTACGGGAACGCCGATAATGGGCGTTATAGCATTGATGGGTATCGCTCCGTTGGTCATTGGAAGTACGCTTAGCAGGGTGCATAACATCGCCACCACAGCGCCGGTGAGCATTGTGGCGGGGATGAGTCTGTAGTGGTCGGAGGTGTGAAGGAGCAATCGAGAGATGTGTGGCACTACCAGCCCTATGAAGCCTATAGGTCCGCAAAACGAAGTCACTATTGCTGTCAGCACTCCGGTGATTGTAAGCAATGCGTTGCGTGTGGCATTGAGATTGACGCCGAGATTTTCGGCATATCTTCGTCCGAGAAGTAGGGCGTTGAGCGGCTTAATCATCAGCAACGATGCCACCAGTCCGAGCGCCACTATCCACGAATATAGCGGTAGCTGCGATAAGGTGACTCCGGAAAAATTGCCCAAGCCCCAAATAACGTATGAATGTACTCCTTCTTCTGTGGCAAAGAAGTTGAGCAAGGAGATAGCCGATGATGCCACATATCCTATTAATACGCCTACAATAAGCAACATTGTCGAACTTTTGACGAAAGAAGAAAACAGCAGCAGTAACAACATCACGGTCATAGCGCCGATAAAAGCGCCTATCAAGGTGGCTACAAACCCACCGACCATAGAGCCAAACCACGAAGAAATCACTGTGCCCATCGACAGCATCACGCATCCGGCACCAAGCCCGGCGCCGGTGCTTACTCCCAAAATCGAAGGGTCGGCGAGGGGATTGCCAAATAGTGTTTGAAGTAGCAGTCCGCACACTGCCAGCGCTGCTCCGGAGAGTGCTGCGGTAGCCAATAAGGGTATTCGGCTCTCGATGATTATGAATTCCCACACTTTATTTGATGATGATTTGCCAAATACAATTTTTATTACCTCCTCAAAGGGAACATCAACAGTGCCCACGGCAAGAAGCATACCTGCAAGAATGATTGCAACCACAGCAAGCGATGACATTATCCAAGCATATCTTTTCATCTTTATTTCATTTGTTTGTAGTAGCGCAATGAATAATCGGGCAACAACTCGGGATGAAAGATTTTGACATATTCTCTGAGCAGTCGTTCGGGATGAAATGCCGTTTCCTCAAATATGCCCGTTGTGGCGGAGTTGACGTAGTACACGCCACCGGTGTCGAAAGCCTTCATTTGGTTGTTGTGGGGATAGAGTCCGAGCATTCGCTCTTTGGTAAGCTCAAAGCCATACACATTGACGAGCCAAAAGTCGGCTGCTTGCGCTTTAGAAACGACGAGCGAAAAGTCTAAGGGTAGAGAGCCCGTTTTGTCGTTGTCAGCCCAGGGATAGAGGGCTCCGGCATCGGCAAACAATGAGGCTTTGTAGCTTTTGCCTCCCGGCACATACCACACGCCGTTTATCACATATTCCGACACTACCATCGGCTTCTTTTTTGCCCCTGCAGCGATGGCTTTGAGATTGGTGTATTCGTCTTTCACTTTGTTATATACGGCAACCGCTTCGTCGCGTTTGCCATAGAGTAAGCCTAAAAACTCTATCCATGCGGCGCGTTGGAGAGGGTTTGATTCCATGTAGTCAGCCATTTCAATTAGGGGAATATTCATGCGCTCCAATGCTCCATATCCGGCGTTTTCCATCGGCGAGAGGATGATGGCTTCAGGCTTGGCGCTTATGATTTTTTCTACCGAGGGCGATGTCGATTGACCGCAATCCACGATAGTGCCGTTGTTCAGCCCCGCCACCACGGCTTCGGTTTTAAAGTATTGTGCATCCACCACACTCTTTATCGAGCCGGCATCGCCGAGCTCTGCTATTGGACGCGAATAGACATCAGAAAACACAAGCACATTTTCCAGAGGGGTGCGTATCACTGTGGCTTCGGGCAATGATTGTGGGAGGGGGCGACCTTTGGGCACGAGCACATATCGATGGAGCATTTGCTCGCTATGCCACGGGTCGGCTATTTCCACAATGGTGTAGCCGTCTTTGTCGGTAATTGTCAAGAGCGTGCCGGCTCTTTGGGCGCGCTTACCGCTGCATCCTTGCAGACAAACGATGACTGCGGTCAGTAATATTAAAAATATTTTTTTCATTCCAAGTGACAAAATTAATTATAATTTGGTGGAGTGACAACACAAAAAGAAAAAATCCGAGAAAATCTCACGACTATCTCGGGTCTTAATCATCACACATAAAACAAATCAATATTTAGTAGAGATTACTCTTCTTTATTACTACAAAGTTATCTCTTATTATGAATTAAAGCAAATGAACATCCCATTTTGGCAAAATATAAAACTTTTTTATCACCATTGTTTAATCCAACGGTCTTTCCGGTACATCAATGTCTTCTTCGGAAGTTGCCGGTGTCGCCGGATTGGTAGGTGTGGGAGATTTTCTTTTTTGATGGAGCGGGATGGTGTAGCTTAGCGACAAACTCACGTTTAAATTGTTGTTGCGTTTGCCATATCCGGGCACATAGTACGGACGCGACTCCGGTAGGTCTTTCACATTAAACATCATATTATAATGCACAGCCCATCCCATTGAAATGTGTTTTGCCAACTCTACATTTATTCCTACCACAAATTCTCCCCAAGTGGCGTTCGACTTTTGGTTGAGAATGGAGAAATGCTTGTCTTGAGTCCAGTAACCGTTGGCTACTGATATGTCGGTGATGTCATACTTGAAGCTTGAGTAGCCTAAATGCAAGCCGGCATATAGTTGATATTTAGGGTCTTTATTATACATAAAATTGTAATTCAACCCGATTTTTCCATAAAATGATGTTTTCCCCTTATATGTGAAATTGCCGTCGTCGGGGGAGCATTTTGCGCTGCCCAAGCCGAGAGCCAAAGTAGGGATAAAGCGATTTTTCAGGTTTAAAGCCACCCACACGTCGCCTTCGCCGAAATTCTGCCCCAATGCGCGCATCAAGGGTCCCCAGAAATTCACCCCTGCCTGAATGGCATAGAGTGTGGGGTGATTTGTTTTCTTTGCTGCCTTTTCGATAGAGTCGCGACGGAGGGAGTCGATAGTGAGAGAGTCAAGTCTCATTGAGCGGAGCCTGTTTTGCTCTCGCAGTTGCTCCAATTCCTCTTTTGTCACCGGACGTAAATCTTCCGATGAGTCTATTGGAGTGACGTGGCGCTGTTGTGCCGAGAGGGCGAAAAAGCATAACAGAGCAATCAATGTAGCCGCCCAATGCTTCATTGCTCCTCGGCCTCCCCGGTCCGGAAGTAGATGAAGATGTTTTGACGGTCGGTGTTGTCAATAAGCGGTAGGGCAGAAATCGAATCAATAAGATAGTGAGTTGTGCTACAGCCACTGACATCATATACATACATTGCCCCACACTCTTCGCTATGGAAATATGGGCGTGCTTTATAATTGATTGATATGGTGTCGGTGATGTTATATTGTTGCAAATCGCCCTGCTCGTAACGGATTACAAACCGTGTGGTTTGTGAGTCGATATCCAATGGCAAATACACTTGTGAAGCCGAGTAGCAACGCATTATCGCCGAGTCGCCCGGAGCATTGATGCCGTAGACAGTGAGCGAATCGATGGCTATGGACTTTTTTGTCGCTGACGAATAAAAACCGGCAAGGGGAAGACTTGATGAGTTTTGTTCACACCCATCATTGTTGCAAGCGCCAAGAAATATCACCGTCAAGGCAACCATGGCAAGCAATATGTCACGTAGCCGACAGAGCATCAGATTTCTTCGCGTATTTGATAGTTGTTGCGCCCTTCGGCATTGCGCGAGATGAGCTCGCCGATAAAGCCCGCAAGGAAAAACTGCGACCCTAAAATCATCATTGTCAGGGCAATGTAGAAGTAGGGCGAGTCGGTGACCAATCGATAGGCATCGCCGTGATACATAGCCCATAGTTTTGATGTGCCCACCACAATGGCGGCTATCATGCCGATAAGAAACATTATTGTGCCGAGGAAGCCGAAGATGTGCATCGGCTTGCCACCAAATTTAGATACAAACCAAAGGCTCAACAAGTCGAGGTAGCCGTTGACAAAACGGTTAAGCCCGAACTTTGTTTTGCCGTATTTGCGAGCTTGATGGTGCACCACTTTCTCGCCGATTCGTGCAAATCCGGCATTTTTGGCAAGATAGGGGATATAGCGGTGCATTTCGCCATACACCTCAATGTTTTTCACCACGTCGTGATGGTATGCTTTCAATCCGCAGTTGAAATCATGAAGATTGGGAATGCCGCTCACTTTGCGTGCTGTGGCATTGAAGAGCTTGGTGGGGATGGTTTTCGATAGCGGGTCGTAGCGCTTTTGCTTCCAGCCCGACACTAAGTCGTAGCCCTCTTTTTTAATCATGCGATAGAGCTCCGGGATTTCGTCGGGGCTATCCTGCAAGTCGGCATCCATCGTGATAACCACATCGCCTTGTGCGCGCTCAAATCCCACATTTAATGCCGGTGATTTCCCATAATTGCGACGGAAGCACACTCCTTTGACATTGGGATTTTTTTCTTGGAGCGAGGTTATCACCTTCCAAGAGTTGTCGGTAGAGCCGTCATTGACAAATATGATTTCGTAAGAAAACGAGTTTTCTTTCATCACTCGAGCTATCCATGATTCAAGCTCCGGAAGCGACTCCTCCTCGTTGTATAGAGGTACGATTACTGATATATCCATATATTATTTGTTGCAACTTTTTCAGTCTGCAAAGTTAATACAACCCCTCGTAACAAAAAAATCCTTTAGTGATTATTTTGTTTGTTGATTACAAATAAGGAGTAGGGCGGTGGTCGCTCTACTCCTCGATGAAAAAAATGATATAATGTTTATTTACTTAAACCAAATGTCTCACCAGCTCTTCGCGGTCGCCCGGAAGGAGGTCGATTACCGGAATCTCAATCATTGTGTAGGCTCCCGGTTGTTGCTTCATTGATGCGCGAGCCACACCCACAAGCACTTGAGCCGTTAAGGCGGGATTGTTGATTTGCATCGAAAATTCGAAGCGTTGGTTTTGAGTGATGCCCGACACCCCTTTGCGGGTCATCATCACACCGTGTCCCATATCCTTCACATCGTCGACCGAAGGCACTTCAATCACGTGAGTCTCATCGTTGGCAAAATAGGGGTCGGCTTTGATTGCTGCTGCCACTTCCGGCAAATTGTAACCATCAAGTAGCTCTACATACACCATACGGCGATGGATACCTGTGCCCAAGGGGATGGTCATCGACAATGCCGCTTTCACGCCTTCGATGGCTTTTACGGCAACGGTGTGCCCCATGCTCATGCCCGGACCGAAGTTGGTGTAGGTCACTCCCTTGGGAGCGCATGCTTGCATCAATGCTCTAACCACCGAGTCGCTTCCCGGGTCCCATCCGGCGGAGATAATCGACACTTTGCCGTGCTCTTTCGCTGCTTTGTCTAATGCACGACGAAGGTCAACGATGTTTGTGTGGATGTCGAAGCTGTCTACGGTGTTCATGCCCAGCGATAGGGCTTTCACTGCATATTCTTCTACCTTGCGAGTGGGAGTGCATAGGATGGCTACGTCGGCTTCGAGCTCTGACAAGTCGCTCACCACTTTATATTTTTTCAACTCTTCAGGCACGTTGGTCGCATCGCGACGCACCACGCCGGCAATCTCAAAATCCGGGGCTTCATTGACGGCATCAAGCACGAACTTGCCGATATTGCCGTAGCCCACAATTGCTGCTTTTATCATAGTTTCTTAGTAATTTTGTTGTTTTCTGCGCAAAATTACGAATTTTTGTCGTAATATTCGCAAAAACCCGACAAATTGTTTCTTGCTTTGATGCGGATATAGGATGAAATGATTTGCATAAATGTTGGATTGACAGGTTGATTGGAATATTTGAAACCACTTATGAAACCACTTATGAAACCACTTGTGAAACCAGTCATGAAACCTATATAAAAGATAAAGATATAGATTAAAAAAAAGATATAAATATAGTGAGAGAGAAAAGTAAAAAAAGAGAGAAATTTCTCTCTCTCTTTGAATATCAAATTAAGTTTTTGAAAATTTTGAAATTGCTTACAGGCAGAAAAAAATAGCGACAGTAGATAAATGCTCCGGTTTGCCGACAGCCACGCTGTCCTCAATGAGTAAAGGAAGTTGCGCCGGCACCGCCATCATTTAGAAAGGTAACAGCGAACTTCGCCGATGGGCAGTTTGCCTTTGAGCATCAGCGGCACATGGGCGGGGGTGGTGGAAATCCAAGTGTGCATATCGTCGCTCGATTTTGATTTTCCGTCTTGGGTAAAAGCAAACGTCACATGGTAAGCTTTGTGTTTCGACTCGTCGCGAAGCTCGATGGTTTCCACGCCGGCATATTTGATTGTTATTGTCTCCTTACGCTTTCCCGAGAAGATGGTGGTCTTTATCGTTGCGCCCTTTTTCATGCCTTTAAAGTTGAGGCTACGCAGATAGTAGAAGATGCTCAGCATGTCGTAGGCTTGACCGTCGGTCTCAAGCGAGATGTTGTTGGTGGTGCGCCCGCTGCGGTAGCGAGTGCATTGAGCGTGGCTTTTGCCGTCGGCATAAGAATATTTCACCACATCCAAGCCGTTGTGGTCGCCCTCATGAGAGGCTTTGCGATAGAGGAGCGGTTGCAGGCTGTGGCGCGTCATTGAGCAGCTGAGAGTGTCGCGCACGGTGAAAATTTTGTCAGCCCAAGAGATGGTGCGGGCCGACAGTTGTGCGTTATAGTTGTCGCCCGAGGGGGCAATCTTCAGCGTTGCCGCGCCGGCATGTTTCCATATCAATCCCCAGTGATAGACGATGTCGTAGCGGAGAGTCTCGTTGCCAAAGGTAAAAGCCTTAGCCGGCACTATTGCCGACAGAGCAATAATTATTGTAATCAAAATGTTTCTTTTCATAGTCAAATCATTAATTTGTTTCTTATCTTTGACGCAAAAATTGCTGTTTAGTTTATGCAACGACACAATTTTTTTTGATAAATAGGGAAAAACATATTAACTTTATTGCGAAAACAATAACTGTAATAATGATATACGAAATGAAAAATTCGCTATTACTAAGTGCATTATTAGTCGGAGCTACCGCCTTCGCCTCAGCCCCGAAAGTCGACAACGTAGAGCCGCCGATGTGGTGGACAGGTATGCAGAGCCATCAGTTGCAGCTGATGGTGGAAGGCGATGGCATCCGCGATGCCGTGCCCTCAATAGACTATGCCGGGGTGGAAATCGATTCGGTGGCGCGTTTAGACAGCCCCAACTACCAATTTATCTATTTCACCATTTCCGAAAATGCCCGTCCGGGAGAAATGACCATCAAATTCAAACAAGGGAAGAAAGAGTTTGCTCAACCCTATACCCTTCTCGCTCGCGACAAAAAAGGCGAGGACTACGGTGGCTTTGACTCCTCCGATGTGCTTTATCTTTTGATGCCCGACCGCTTCTCCGACGGCGACCCTTCAAACAACAACCTTATTATCACCCAAGAAAGCAAATGCGACCGCTCAAAGCACGGTGCTCGCCATGGTGGCGACCTCAAAGGTATACAAAACCACCTCGACTATCTCAACGACCTCGGCGTGACGGCAGTGTGGCTCACTCCCGTGCTCGAAAATGATATGCCCGGTGGCTCCTATCACGGCTATAACACCACCAACTACTACCGCGTAGACCCTCGCTATGGCACCAACGAGGAGTATCGCTCTTTTATTGCCGAATGTCACAACAAAGGCATCAAGGTGGTGATGGATATGATTTTTAATCACTGCGGGTTGTTTCATCGCTGGATGACCGACCTCCCCTCAAAAGACTGGATTAATTCGCCACTTACCCCGGAAGATATGGCGGCTCTCCAAGAAGCAATGGCTGACGAGGAGCTGGGCAAAGGCAAAGGCGACTTTAAAATGCCCAAAGAATATGTGGCAACCAACTTCCGCCTTAACACCAACCACGACCCTTATGTGAGCGACTACGACCTTAATAACACCGTCAACGGATGGTTTGTGCCGTCGATGCCCGACCTCAATCAGCGAAATGTGCATCTGATGACCTACCTCATTCAAAGCTCGATATGGTGGGTGGAATATGCTAAAATCGACGGCATTCGCATGGACACATATCCTTATGCCGACCTCGGCGCTATGGCTTCGTGGAACAAAGCGGTGATGAATGAATATCCCAACTTTAACATCGTGGGCGAAAGCTGGCTCGAAAACGAAGGTAGCGTCGCTTTTATGCAACGTCTAAGTAAGGTCAATCCGCTCAACACCGAACTGAAATCCGTGATGGACTTCCCCTTCTTGATTATGAGCCGTGCTGCCTTTAGCGAGCAGACAAAGCCTTGGGGCGACGGAATGAACCGCTTATACAACCATCTCGCCCTCGACAATCTTTATCCCGACCCCTCCAACTTGCTCATCTTCCTCGACAATCACGACAGCGACCGCTTCCTCCTGAGCGAGCCCGACAATCTCGACCAATGGAAGCAGGCTATCACCTTCTTGCTCACTTCGCGTGGCATTCCGCAAATCTATTATGGCACCGAACTCCTCATGAACGGCACCAAAGAAGGAAGCGATGGAAAAGTGAGATTGGATATGCCCGGGGGATTCCCCGGCGATGAGCATAACCTCTTTGTCGGAGAGGGACGCTCGCCGAAGCAAAATGAGGCGTTCAGATTCCTCAGTAATCTGCTGAAATGGCGCAAAAACAATGTGGCTGTCACTAAAGGCGAGATGAAGCATTTCATGCCAAGCAACCTCCTTTATGTGTATGAACGTAAGATGGGCGACAGCCGTTGCATCGTGTTGATGAACGGCACCGACGAGCCTCTCAACGTGGATATGAGCCGCTATGAAGAGATTATGCAAGACGGCGACGAGTTTATCGATGTCCTCACCAATAAACCGGTAAAAATCCATAAAAATATGACTTTTGCCCCAAGAGCCACATTAGTGCTTGAATAATAATGTTAAATTAACACTTTGCTTTAACATTCGAAACGTAATATACAATTAATTAACATCAAAAACAGCATTTTTATAGTCAATATCCCTAATTTTGCAGTCAAAAACATAGAATATCAGTAAGACTATGGACGGAACTGTAAATATTAGAGAATTGAATGATTTGATTGCAAGCAAAAGCAATGTAGTTAATTTGGTTAATCAAGGTATGAAGCAACGAATCGTCGGTCAGAAACACCTCGTCGATTCGTTGCTCATTGCGTTATTGTCTAACGGACATGTGCTTTTGGAAGGCGTGCCGGGATTGGCAAAAACTTTAGCAATCAAAACCCTTGCATCTATTATTGATGCTAAATATAACCGCATCCAATTTACGCCCGATTTGTTGCCTGCCGACGTGGTGGGCACAATGATGTATAGCGTGCAAAAGGAGTCGTTTCAAATCAAAAAAGGCCCGGTGTTTGCCAACTTCGTGCTCGCCGACGAAATCAACCGTGCTCCGGCAAAGGTGCAGAGTGCGTTGCTCGAAGCGATGCAAGAGCGTCAGGTGACTATCGGCGACCAAACATTTAGCCTCGACAACCCGTTTTTGGTGATGGCTACTCAAAACCCAATCGAGCAAGAGGGCACCTATCCCTTGCCCGAGGCGCAGGTAGACCGTTTCTTACTTAAGGTAGTGGTGTCGTATCCTTCAAAAGATGAAGAAAAAGAGATTATTGCGCAAAACCTTCGCCCGCAACAAGCCATGCTCCCCGCAATCTTGAAGCCCGCCGACATCATCGAGGCTCAACAAGTGGTGGCTCAAATATATATCGACGAGAAAATCAGTCAATACATCGTGGATATCGTCAACGCCACCCGTAAACCTGATGAAAACGGATTGGCTGACCTCAAGAGCTTGATTGCCTATGGTGGGTCGCCACGTGCTTCTATCGGATTGGCATTAGCTTCAAGAGCTTATGCATTTATGAAGGGTAGAGGTTATGTGTTGCCCGAAGATGTGCGTGCCGTGTGCCACGACGTGATGCGCCACCGCATAGGCTTGACTTATGAGGCTGAAGCAAACAATATCACTACCGACGAAATTATCAGCAATATTCTCGACAAAGTAATCGTGCCGTAATCAGGTTTTTATCTTTAGAAAAATGGATGCCAACGAACTCTTAAAGAAGGTTAGGCAGGTTGAGATAAAAACACGCGGCTTGTCGCAAGACATCTTTGCCGGCGAATATCATTCTGCCTTCAAAGGGCGTGGTGTGACCTTCTCCGAAGTGCGCGAATATCAAATCGGTGACGAAATTCGCGACATTGATTGGAATGTCACTGCCCGCACAAGCCGCCCTTTTGTCAAGGTCTATGAAGAGGAGAGAGAGCTCACAGTGGTGTTGCTCATCGACGTGTCGGAAAGCGGAAATTTCGGCGCTGTAGGCTCTGTGAAACGCGATTTTATTTCGGAGATTGCAGCAACATTGGCATTTTCGGCAGTGCAAAACAAAGATAAGGTGGGAGTGATATTCTTCAGCGATAAGGTGGAGAAATTTATCCCGCCCAAGAAAGGACGCCACCACGTGTTGCTGATTATTCGCGAACTGCTCAACCTACAGCCGCAGAGCCATGGCACTGATGTGGGGTGTGCGTTGAGATTTCTCTCCGGAGCAATAAAAAAGCGGTGTGCCACCTTCGTGATGTCCGACTTTATCGACAACCACGACTATACCTCGGAGCTGACAATATGTTCGCGTAAACACGACCTAACGGCTCTGCAAATCTACGACAAGCGCGAAGTTGCATTGCCTAAAGTGGGATTGATAAAGCTCCAAGATGCCGAAACCGGCGTAACTAAATGGGTCAACACTTCGTCGAAGAAGGTGAGAAATGCCTACGGTAAATGGTGGTATGAACATCAACTGCGTGTGGGCGAGCGTTTTCTCAAGTGCGGTGTAGAGAGGATTGCCATTGCCACCGATGAGGATTATGTGAAAGCATTGATGGCAATGTTTAAAAAACGAGTACGAAGATAGATTATGAATATATTATGGAAAATAGCGGTGTTGGGGACTACGTTGGGGGCAAGTTTTTCGTTGCAAGCCGCTCCGACGCAAGTCTCTGCCACCATCGACTCCACACAGATGTATATGGGCAGCAAAACGCTGCTACGCGTCACTGTGGTGCGAGATAAGGGGAAGGCGGGTAATCTCGTTGTGCCGCAAGATACGATAGTGAAAAATGTTGAGGTGGCTGGTGCAGTGTCTAACACCGTGAGCAACCTCGGCAACAATCGCGAGCAAGCCTCATATATCATACCCATCCAATCGTTCGACCCCGGCACTTATTCGCTTTCCAAACTGAAATATGTGGAAGCCGGAGATACTATCGCCGTGCCACCAACGGCTTTAAAAGTGATTGAGGTGGATATCGCCGACTTGGAGCAAAACAATGCCGGCCCCTACGACTATAAGCCGGTGATAGACCCGAAGATGCCTCAGCCTGAGGATGAAGACAACGACGACAGCGCCTTCCCATGGTGGTGGATTGTTGCGGGGGTGATTGTGATTGCCGCTGCTTCATGGTTTATCATCAACAGATTGAAAAAAGGTGATGGCGGAAAAATCGCTATCCCGCTTTTCCGCCGCAAACCGTTGCTGCCTCCTTACGAGGAAGCCGTGAAGTCGTTTCTGATTCTTAACAAGCAGGAATTGCTGAAAAAGGGCGAGACGAAGCTTTATTACATACGTCTTACAAATATCGTGCGCCGATACATCAGCCGTTTGTATGGCATCAATGCCATGGAGATGACATCGGTGCAGATTATGGATGCCGTGCGACGAAATGAGGCAGTGAAAGGGTGCGACAACTTGTCGTTTCTTCTCGAAACCGCCGACTTTGTGAAATTTGCCAAGATGCAACCTTCCGATGATGAAAATGAGCGCTCACTCTCTGAGGCGAAGACTTTTGTTGAAGTCAATAAGCCTATAGAGCAACCCGACGACGAGAAATCATCGGCAAAAGAAAAGAAAAAGGAGAAATAGAATTATGGAATTTGCAAAACCTCATTTCTTTTGGCTGTTTCTGATTTTTGTGCCACTGATAGCGTGGTACATCTGGAAATTACGCAAGCAAAATCCTGCTATGCGCACTTCCTCAATTGCCGCTGTGGCGGCGTTGCCCACCAGCTATAGGGCTTTGTTGCGCCATTTGCTGTTTGTATTGCGTCTCGGTGCTTTGGCATGCTTGATAGTCATCCTGTGCCGACCGCAGGTGCATAGTCAATGGAAGAACACCAACGTCGAAGGCACCGACATCATCATCGCTATGGATATTTCAACCAGTATGTTGGCACAGGATTTCACCCCCGACCGCTTCGGCGCCGCCAAAGAGGTGGCTTCAAAATTTGTCAACGGGCGCCAATCGGACAACATAGGGCTGGTGGTGTTTGCCGGTGAGAGTTTCACTTTGTTGCCGATGACTGCCGACAAAAGTACGCTTCTTAATGCTATTTCAACCCTCGAAATGGGCTTTATCGAAGATGGCACTGCTATCGGCGACGGTCTTGCCACTTCTATCAATCGCCTTGTTGACGGCAAAGCTAAGTCGAAAAGCATAATTTTGCTCACCGACGGCTCTAACAATACCGGACTTGTGGCGCCTCTTGCTGCCGCTGATATAGCCAAGCAAAAAGGCATCAAAGTGTATACCATCGGTGTGGGTAAAAACGGAAGTGCATTGTCGCCTGTGGGAATCAATCCGTTCGGCAAAATCGAATACGACTATTTGAAAGTCACTATCGACGAAAATACTCTGCGCTCGATTGCTTCCTCCACCGGAGGCAAATATTTCCGCGCCGTCGACAATGCCACTTTGCAAAATATATTTAAGGAAATAGACTCGTTGGAAAAAACGGAGATGGATGTGGAGAGTCATCGCAATGTAGAAGACAATTATATGCTTTGGGCTTGGTTGCTCTTGGGTTTTGTGGGCCTCGAACTTCTGCTGCGTCACACAGTGATGCGCACTCTCCCGTAATTATTAATATTGACGACTATGTTTAGTTTTGGAAATCCTCAATATTTGTTTCTCTTGCTGCTCGTGCCTGTGGTGTTAGGGCTTTTCTTGCTCTCTCGACATGCTCGCACCAAGAAACTCAAAAAATACGGCAATCTGCTAATCTTGCAGCAGCAGATGCCCACAGCCTCGCGCTACACTCCCTGGATACGCATCTCGCTGGAGTTGTTAGCGTTTGTGCTGATAGTGGTGATGCTTGCTCGTCCATTGGCGAAGACCGAACAGGAGTTGAAGACCGTGAAGGTGCAAGGCTCGGAAGTGGTGGTGGCTGTCGACTTGTCAAACTCAATGCTCGCTTCAACTACCGAAGATGTCGATGGGATGAGCCGTCTACAGCGCACCAAGCATGTGGTGGAGAAACTTTTTGAACGCTTGGAAAACGATAAAGTCGGACTGGTAGTATTTGCCGGCGATGCTTTCGTGCAAATGCCGTTGACCAACGACTTCAGCGCTGCTAAGCATTATCTCAATAGCCTCTCCACGAATATGATTGAAAATCAAGGCACTGCCATCGGTGCTGCTATTGAGACATCGATGTCGTTGTTTTCCGACAACCCCCAATGTCAGAAATCGATTGTGCTTATTACCGACGGTGAAAACCACGAGGACGATGCCGAGCAGTCGGTACGTGCCGCTAAAGATGCCGGTGTGATAGTTAATGTGGTCGGGGTGGGGTCGGCTAAAGCGATGCCTATACCATGGCAAGGTGGATATTTGACCACCGAAAACGGGCAAGTTGTGACTACCGCTTTCAACGAGTCGGCAGCTATGAATCTTGCCAAAATCGGTGATGGTGTATATGTCCCCGCCAACAACACTGCCGTGGTGGATATCCTCGACGACCAACTAAAGAAAGCTAAGAAAACCAATATGGAGAAAAAGGTGTTTACTCCGGCTAATGAGCAATTCCCGGTGGTGGCTTGGATGGTGCTGGCATTGCTGGTAGTGTCGCTCTTTGTTACCGACAAGAAGATTTCATGGCTTATGAACACTAATTTCTTCAGTAAAAAATAATAACACTGATATGTTGAAGAATCTTTCCACATTCATATTATTGATAGTAGCTTTGTCGTGGTCTTCTCTGTCGTTTGCCGGAGCAAAGCGTGATGTCTACGACCATATAATGAAAGGTAACGGATACTATAATAAAAAGGATTATGCCAAAGCTCAATCGGAATATGAGAAGGCGTTGAAAATCGACCCTAACTCGCCGGAGGCTAACTACAATCTCGGCACCGCTTTGGTGAAGTCAAGAAAGCCCGGGAAGGTGGCTGATTCCGCCGATTCAACTCTCGTGGCAATGGCCTCAAATCATCTCCTTAATGCCGCAAATTCCGTCGGAGCGTCGACATCACTCAAGACATGTGCTTTCTACAATGCCGGACGCCTTTACTACGACTTGGGAGATTATGCTACAGCCATAGATAATTATAAGGCGGCATTGAGGCTCTCTCCTGACGATTGGAAGGCTCGCAAAAATCTCAGATTGGCTCAGAAGAAACTTGATGAAAACAAAAACCAAAACAAAAATAATAACGACAATAAAAACAACAATAATAACAACGACAATAACGACGACAAAAATCAGACTCCGCCACCTCCCAAAAATCAGATGCAAGGTAGTGCTGACCAAATGCTGCGTGCCGTGCAAAACCAGGAGAATAACACTCGGGATAAGGTCAACCGCAGCAAGATGAAACAGGGGCAGCGCTCAAATACTTCGCGCCCATGGTAATGGTGGAACGATAGAATTTTTTATTAATGATGAGCATACGACGATTAATATACTTTATTGTAGCTATTATCGCTTCAACGGCGATGGCTGATGCCGTAACTTTACGTGTGGAGGCACCGTCGCAGGTGATTGAGGGACAGAAGTTTAATGTGAAATATTGTGTAGACAATCCCAATGATAGTCCTTCCGAGCCGAAATTGTCGGATTTGCCTAATTGCAAGTTTATATTCGGCCCCGGACGTAGCACTGAATCAAGCTACTCAAATTTTAACGGAAAGACATCACAACGCACCACTATCGGTTTCGTGTATACCTACAAGGCTATTAAAGCCGGAAAGGTCACCATCCCTTCTGCAAAAGTGATTGTCGGCGGAAAGACTCTGTCAACAAAGCCGTTAGCGTTGGAAATTTTGCCCCCCGATAGAAGTGCCTCGTCGGCTCCTAACAGCAGTGTGCAAGCTTATGATATTAACACACAGACTACCGACCGCCCTGTCGGTGGCGACGAATTGTTTATTCGCATACAAATGTCGAAACCTTCGGTGTATGAGCAGGAAGGGGTGGTGTGTAGCATAAAGCTATACTCAAAATATCAAGTGCAGAAGCTTGTCACTAATGTGCAACCTGCTTATAACGGTTTTCTTGCCGATGAGGTGCAATTGCCTTTGCAGGGGCATTTTGAGAGTGTCGGCGGCGAAAATTTCTATTGCTACGAGATAAAGCGTTCGGTGCTCATCCCTCAGCAAACGGGACATCTTGAAATCAATTCGGGGAGCTATGACGTGACGATTGTGCAGTTTGAAACAATACGCACGGGTTTTGGTCTTATGCGTAGCCCGGTAGAGAAGACCGTAAAAGTAAACTCCAACAAGGGCACTCTCAATGTCATTCCGTTGCCGACGCCAAAGCCTGCCGATTTTTGCGGTGCTGTAGGGCGGTTTTCCGTGACAAGACAACTTGTATCCAACAAGGGAGTGCGAACCAATGAGGCTGCAACGATAAAGTTGACTATCTCCGGGTATGGCAATCTCAAGAGTCTCACTGCCCCCAAATTTGACTTCCCCGCTCAGTTTGACCTTTATGATGCGCAGACAGTGGTCACTGCAAATCCTTCAGGTGATAGCCTTGATGGTAAGGTGGAGGTCGACTATACGTTCGTGCCTCAGAGTGTGGGGAAATTTACTGTTGGCGGTGCTCGTTTCGTATATTTTGATCTCGACTCTAAAGAATATAAGACCATTGTGGTTGATGGTTTCAACTTGGATGTGGCTAAGGGGGCGGCTTCAAATGTAGTGAAGTATAACAACGAGATGATGAAAGACATTCTGCCACTGATTGCCACTCCGTTTGTTGTAGAGGTGTGCTACGAGTCAATATTCGGAGAGATGATGCAGTGGCTGTTTTATGTTGTGGTCACTTTAGCGTTTGTTGTCGTGGCTTTTGTATATCGCAAGCGATTGAAAGACAGAGCCAACATCACTTTGATGCGTCGCAAGGGTGCTAATAAGGTGGCGCGTCGTCGCCTTAAGCGTGCTAAACGATGCCTGCAGAAGAAGCTGAAAGATAAATTCTACGAAGAGACACTCTCCGCTTTGTGGGGGTATTTCGGCGACAAACTCTCGATACCGGTGTCGGAACTTAACCGCGATAATATTTCCGACAATATGCTTGACTATGGCGTAGAGTCGATGGTGGTAACTGATATTATCAATCTTATTGATGATTGCGAATTTGCTAGATACGCACAGTCGGCGGAGATTTCATTGTCGATGGACGACGTGTATGCTCGCGCTTGCGAACTTATCAATAAAGTGGAAAACACTAAGCGAAAGAAAATTGAACAACCCTATAACAACGATTTTCAAGAATGATGCGCAATATTTTTATAATGGTCGCTTTGATTGTGGCGTTGACAATTAATGCCACTGAAAGAAACTACCAAAAGGAAGCTATTGAGGCTTATAACAATAAGAATTATCCTGCAGCTATTGAGGCCTACGACTCCTTGATGAAGCAAGGGGTGTCGTCGGAATTATATTATAACCTTGGCAATTGCTATTATCGTAGCGGTAATAAGGGGATGGCTGTGCTCTACTATGAGAAAGCCCTCAAGCTTGAGCCCGACAATCGTATGGCTCAAGCTAATCTCGACTTTATCCACACAAAGCTAATCGACCCTTATGCCGCTGAAGAAAATATCATCGTTGTGGGCTATCGCTCGGTGCGCAATTGGCTGTCGAGCAGCGGTTGGACTATAGCCGGCATGGTCTTTTTCGCCCTCTTTATTTTGGCTTTAGGCCTTTATATGTTTGCATCGTCGATTATTGTGCGCAAGTCGGGGTTTTTCGGCGGTTTTGCTATGTTGGCATTGTGTATTGCCGCAAATGTCATAGCTGCCGATGCCGAGAGTGTGCGCACTTCGACCGACTATGCCGTGGTGGTGTGCGACACCGTGCAGCTATCTACTGTCAGCCACATTCCTAATACCGATGCTGAAAAGGCTTTTGTCGTTCATGAAGGTGCTAAATTGAAGAAGCTCGACAGCGTGAAGGTAGGCAATAAAGCTTCTTGGTATAAAGTAGTGACAGTTGATAATCGTGAGGCATGGGTCAACGCTGCCGCCGTAGCTGAAATATAAGGGTATTATTATTTGTGTTGTAAAATTGTGTTGTAGCAAAATGCTATATAACATATAAATTTTTATCAAAATTTATTGCTTGTTTAGGAATTAATTCGCTATATTTGTCTCTGTGAATTGACAATTTACTATTCCTACATAATTAATACCAAATACTATGAATGTAGATAAAATTTTGGCTGACCTCGAAGCAAAACACCCCGGCGAGAAGGAGTATTTGCAAGCAGTGAAAGAGGTGTTGCTGTCCGTGAAAGATGTCTACGAACAACATCCTGAATTTGAGAGTGCTAAAATCATTGAGCGTATGGTGGAGCCCGACCGCATTTTCACCTTCCGTGTGCTTTGGACCGATGATAAAGGGGAAGTGCAAACCAACATAGGCTACCGTGTGCAATTTAACAACGCTATCGGGCCGTATAAAGGTGGCATCCGCTTCCACGCTTCGGTGAATCTTTCTATCCTCAAATTCCTCGGTTTCGAACAAACATTTAAGAATGCACTCACCACATTGCCTATGGGTGGCGGTAAAGGCGGTTCTGATTTCAGCCCACGCGGTAAGTCGGATAAGGAAATCATGCGTTTCTGCCAAGCTTTTATCCTTGAATTGTGGCGAAATCTCGGCCCGGACCGCGATGTGCCTGCCGGTGACATCGGTGTAGGAGGTCGTGAAGTGGGTTATATGTATGGCATGTATAAGAAGCTTGCTCAAGAACATACAGGCACATTTACCGGTAAGGGCTTAGACTTCGGTGGCTCTAAAATTCGTCCGGAGGCTACCGGTTTCGGTGCTCTTTATTTCGTGCAAAACATGCTTCATCGTCTCGGTGATGACATCAAAGGCAAGACTGTGGCTATCTCCGGTTTTGGCAACGTAGCCTGGGGTGCTGCGCTTAAAGCCACTCAACTGGGTGCTAAAGTGGTCACCATCTCCGGTCCTGACGGTTATATCTACGACCCTGATGGCATCGAAGGTGAAAAAATCGACTATATGCTTGAACTTCGCGCTTCGGGCAACGACATCGTTGAGCCATATGTGGAAAAATATCCTAACGCTCAATTCTTTGCCGATAAGAAGCCTTGGGAGCGTAAGGTCGACATCGCTCTGCCTTGTGCTACTCAGAATGAGGTGGTGAAAGAAGATGCAGAGATGCTTGTGGCTAACGGTGTGCAAATCGTGGCTGAAGTGTCAAATATGGGTTGCAATCCTGAAGCTATCGACACCTTCCTTGCAAGCAACACCATCTACGCTCCGGGCAAGGCGGTCAATGCAGGTGGTGTAGCTACTTCGGGTTTGGAAATGACTCAAAACGCTATGCATATCAGCTGGACTGAGGAGGAGGTTGACCAACGTCTCCACCAAATTATGCACGACATCCATGAGCAATGCGTGAAATACGGCGCTCAGCCCGATGGTTCTATCAATTACATGAAGGGTGCAAATATCGCCGGATTTATGAAGGTGGCGCACGCTATGATGGGTCAAGGCTACGTATAGATGCTTATAACAAACCTTATTCATATTGGAGGCGCATCAGGCTTATGCTTGGTGCGCTTTTTTGGTGTGCCGCGCATGACACGTCAATAGAAAAAGAGACGCTGTGTCGTCGGATTGTGACACAGCGTCTATATTGCAATTGTTTGTAATCTTAACGATTATTTTTCGTGTTCTTTGATAAACGACACCGATAATGCTCCGGCTATCAAGAGAACTCCCGAAAGCACAAGCATATTGATTTCCGGTGCAACGCCTTTTCCAGGCATCATCGGGAATAAGCTCAAGATGGTGCCACCGAGGGCGGCAGCCACAATCTGAGGAATACAAATTGTGCCGTTGAAGAGCCCGAGATATGTGCCGAGGTGCCCACCTTTCAATGCGTTGGTGAGGATGGTAAATGGTAATGCAAGCATTGCAGCCCAAGCACATCCAATCATCATAAACGGCAAGAAGAGCACATACTTATTATCAATAAACGACAAGTTGATGTATTGGTCGTTGACAAAGTATAGCCCGATAAAGCCTATCGCACCAATGAGCAAACTCACCACATAGGCGGTCTTCTTGTTGCTGAAGCGCGGTATCACCAACGCCCATAGCACAGAGCCGATAGCTTGTACGGCAAACACAACGCCTACCCAGTCGCCGGCATTCTGATATTCTTCGCTCATTGTGTTGAGCACTGTTTTAGTGCCGTCGGTGATGGTAGGAGCATCAAATGTGTTGGCAGCCAAAGCACCACACGTGTAATTCCACATGTAGAGGAATGCAGCCCAGCAGAAGAATTGCACAAGCCCCACGGTCCAGAATGCCTTAGGCGCCTTAACAAGCAACTTAAATACGTTGGTTTTTTCAGATTTTTCTTCTTTAGTGATGCCGTTATATTCGGCATAGAGTTGCGGCGGCCATTCTTTTACCTTCACGGTGGTGTAAATCACACAAAGGATAAGGATTGCCGCTCCTGCATAGAATGAAATAATCACCGAGTCGGGCACCACTCCTGTGGGTGCAATGTTGCTGATGCCTATCCAGGTGAGCATTATCGGGAAGATATAACCCACAAGGCTTCCGGCATTGCAAAGGAAGCTTTGGATGGAATAGGCGAGTCCTTTTTGCTTTTCGTTGACCATATCGCCAACAAGCATCTTGAATGGTTGCATCGCCATATTGATTGACGTGTCGAGAAGCATCAGAGAGCACAATCCGAATATCATTGCCGTTGAGACTGCCAAGCCGAAACTGCCGGCATTGGGAAGCATTATCATGACCATTACGGCTATCAGTGCGCCGATAAACAAATAGGGGATGCGACGACCGAAGCGTGTCCATGTCTTATCGCTCGCCACTCCTACGATTGGTTGCACCAAGATGCCCATCAATGGGGGAAGTATCCAAAAATAACTTAAATCGTGGGGGTCTGCTCCTAAGGTGGAGAAAATTCGACTGATATTGGCACTTTGCAGAGCATAAGCAATTTGCACTCCAAAGAAGCCAAAACTCAAATTCCAAAGTTTCCAAAAACTTAAATCCGGTTTAGCTTTCATGTAAATTAAATCTTAATAGTATACAACAATAAAGTGAATCGAGTAGCCAAATCAATATATCATTCTTCTTTGTCTACTCAATAATTTGTGCAAATATAAGAATTAATTCGTAATATTTTACATAAATTTCTTGATATTTCTTCGTGTGATAATAACAAAAGTGAAGTTGTCGGCATCACGCAGACAACTTCACACGGTTTATATAGCTTGAGTTTTAAGGTTCATATAATTAATCTGTTTTCTTCTTTGTGGTTTTCTTTGCCGGAGTTTTTTTCTCAGCGGCTTTTTTTGCCGGAGCCTTCTTTGCTGCCGGTTTCGCCTCTTCAGCTTCATTGTCTTTCACACCCTCGTTGGCTGCTTTGATGGCACGCAGCTCCTTGTTGAGCATCTCAATCTCACTTTCTTGATTTTTGATGGTGGTGAGAAGTGCATTAAGCTCTTCGTTTTCGATGGAGAGCGGGAATTGCTCTTCCACGCGAACGATGAAGTCGGAAAGCACGTTCATGTAGTTGGTAAACGCCATATAAGGCGATTCATACGGGCTGAACATTGCGTGTACGGCGCCATCACCGAAGTGCTTGGTGCTCATATAGAAGAAATGGTCGGACGATTGCAAGTAGTCCCAGTCTTGGAGCAAGCGACGGTCGGAGCAGAGATGCACACGTTCTGCCACTGAATAGAGTTTGTGGAACGCTTCATCTTGGAGCTGATTGCCGAGCCATGCGCTAAGGTCGCGAGCTTCGTCGGCGCCGGATATCGGGTGGGTAACGGCTATTTGGTCAACAGGCTTCAATTTTGATACGGCTTCCGATGGTGTCCAAAACTCCACACCTTTTTCTGCTGCAAAGCGCGGCAGGGCACGGAAGAAGTCAAAGATACCGGTTTCGCGAGGATGGCTGTCGCCGATAGTCTCATAGTTGATGAAGATATTGGTGAGTTGCTCTTCTTTGGGTGCTTGCGCTATCCACGACATATATTTGTCGGCTGTGAGAGGAAATTCAAACCATGAGGTGTCGGTGAAGCGTTTTGCCACATCATCCGAGAGCTTGGAGTTGCGGAACAACAATTTCATCTTTGGAGCTCCTGCCGGTGAATACATATAGTTCGGCGATTTCCAGCCCAAAATGTGTTTTGCCCCTTCGGTAAGCACGGCCTTAAAGCCCATCGAATACACTTGTGCGGCAATCTCGTCGTTATAGACAAACTCGGTGTTGCAGAATACTTTCGGCTTTTGTCCGAAAAGCTCATAGATAAGTTTGTCGTGGAGCTCTACTTGACGACGGAATTCCTCTTCATCGCCGATGGCAGCAAGCGAATGGTCGTAGGTTTCGCTCACAAATTCCACACACCCGGTGTCGACCAATTTTTTCATCGAGTCGATAAATTCGGGCACGAATTGTTGCAATTGTTCGATTGCAGTGCCTGTGATTGAGAAGGCGCATTTAAATTTCTTCCCCGAGTCTTGTATCATTTGCAGAAGCAGCTCATTAGCGGGAAGGTAAGCGCGTTGAGCAATACGGGTGATGATTTCATCATTAGCAAAATCATCATAGTAGTAGTGGTCATTACCAATATCAAAGAAACGATAGCGTTTCAATCTGAATGGTTGATGTATTTTAAAATAAAAACATACAGCACTCATAGTAGTATGGAGTTTTTTATTGGTTTAATAGTTTGTTGTAAATATCAATCACTTTCTTTCCGGCTTTCACCCATTTTATTTCGTTGACTTCAGCAAGCCCTTCGTCGCGAAGCTGGTTGTACATTGCCGGATAAGTGATTATTGAATAGATGGCGTCAGCCATTGCGTCGATGTCCCAGAAGTCGGTCTTTATCACATGGTTGAGGATTTCGGCACACCCCGACTGCTTGGAGATTATCGAGGGTACACCCATCTGCATGGCTTCGAGAGGCGAGATGCCAAACGGCTCTGAAACCGATGGCATAATGTAGACGTCGGAGGCTTTGAGCATTTCATACACTTGCTTTCCCTTTTGGAATCCCGGGAAGTGGAAGCGGTCAGAGATGTCTTTTTGTGCTGCCAGGTCAATCATTTTTTCCATCATGTCGCCACTGCCTGCCATCACAAAGCGCACATTATGCACTTTTTGCAACACTTTTGCCGCTGCTTCCACGAAGTATTCAGGACCTTTTTGCATAGTGATGCGACCAAGGAATGTCACCACTTTTTCTTTCATTTTGTGGCTTTCCACATTCTTCAGCTCGTCGTTGAGAGGCTCCACGGCATTGTGCACCGTGGTGACTTTTTCGGGATTGATGCCATATTTCTCGATGACGGTGCGACGTGTGAGGTCGCTCACGGTGATGATATGGTCGGCATTGAGCATACCGTCGCGCTCGATGTTAAACACTGTGGGATTGACATTGCCGCGAGAGCGGTCGAAGTCGGTGGCATGCACATGGATGACCAGCGGCTTGCCCGACACTTGCTTGGCATGGATGCCCGCAGGATAGGTGAGCCAGTCGTGGGAGTGGATGATGTCGAAGTCGAGCGTGCGAGCTATCACTCCCGCCACAATCGAATAGTTGTTGATTTCGTCAAGCAGATTGTCGGGATAACGCCCGGAAAATTCGATGCATCCCAAATCGTTGACATTCATATAGTTGAAGTCGGCATAGATGTGTGAACGCAAATCAAAATAGAGTTGTGGGTCCATCACATTGCCTATGCGGGCTTTAACATAGTCCCAATCGGTGTCGCGCCAGCAGATGGGAGTGTTGCCGGCACCGATGATTTTTGCAAAACTTTTGTCCTCGTCGCCATGAGGTTTCGGAATGACGAAAGAAATGTCCATATTGCCATTTTCTGCCATGCCTTTAGTCAAGCCGTAGCTGGCTGTGCCAAGACCTCCGAGGATGTGAGGTGGAAATTCCCACCCGAACATTAGGGCTTTCATAGTTGAAAGATAATCTTAAACGTTACACATCAAAACTATTTAACACAGCAAGGGCACGAAGCACGCCTCCGATGCTCGGGGCAAAACTGATAGCTCCGTGTCCGGCATACGGCGGATTGCCGTCGTAAAGCTCCGACAGCGACCCTATGCACTCTCTTGTCATATCGTCTTCGTAGCCAATAAGCATTCTGCGAAGGAACGCCACTCCGCTATGTCCGAACACCTTCAGGTAGGCATCTACATAAAAGCCTGTCAGCCACGGACGTGTAGGCCCGTTGAAATAGGATTTCTGACGAGTTTCGCTGCTGCCCACAAAGAATGGGTTATAGCCCCAGCTCTTCGGGCTAAGGGTGCGGATGCCGTTGGGTGTGAGAAGTTCGCGGGTCACAAAGTCGAGCACCCCTTTGCGTTGACGGCGGTCGAGGGGAGAGAAGTCGCACCCGGCAGCGATAAGCATGTTCGGGCGTACGCTCAAGTCCATATAATTGCCGTCGACATAATCGTAGAGGTAGCCGTTGCTATTCAAGAAGGTGTTGATAAATGCCGTTTTGAGGCGTTCAGCGGTGGCCTTCCATTCCTCATAGCGCGATGGTCGTTGCTCTTCTGTGTCATAAAGTGTTACGGCAAACATCAATGCGTTGTACCATAAAGCATTAAACTCTACGATAAATCCGGTGCGAGGTATCACCGGCGTGCCGTTGGGATTTGTTGCGTCCATCCATGTCACCGGAGTCTTTGTGCCGTCGGTAGAGAGGAGCCCGCTCTCGTTGATAAACAAATTTTTCTGTTTGCCGTCGAGGATGAAGTTTAGTGTGTCTTCTATAAACTTCCCATACTTCTTGATGGTGTCGGCAGTGTTGGTAAATTTGAAGTATTGCACCACATCCCACATTGCCCATAGCGGAACATCGGGCAAGTCGATTTCTTCTATGGTCTTGTCGCCCTTGCCGGTGGCATAATAGTGTTGCAACGCTTCTACAGCCGTGTCCATTATCTTCTCGAAGTCGGTGCGATGGTTGATGGCGAGGGTAGTGCCCGGAAGCGCAACAAAGAGGTCGCGTGCCAACACCTTAAACCAAGGATATCCGGCAATGAGATAGTCTTTGTCGCCTTCTTTATAATAGCACTGCTTTGCCGAGTTTTTCAAGCAGTTGAAGAAGCTGGTGCGCGGAGTGCGTGTAGCCACCTCTTTCTCAAAGGTTGCAGCAAAGCTACGCGGTTTCGCCGGCTCGGTGCTTGCTGAAAAAATGATGCTTTCGCCCTTTTTGATGGGAATCTGAAAATATCCTGGTACCCACAAGTCTTCAGCAAACGGCTCTTCGCGTGCCAAATCTTTGATATACTCTATCCCGTTATACCAATGCGGGTCGTAGACAAATTCCGGCTTGTGGTTGAATTGGAGATAGAGCCTCGGAAATCCTTCATACAAGCAGAAAGAAGCCCCGTTTTCAGCCTCTTCAAAGGATTTGTTGATGACATTGTTTTCTTGACACAACTCTCTGATATTGCGGAATGCCAAAAACGGCTGAAATTGCAATGTCGTGGCAGAGTGTGCTTCCAACAACGTGTACTTGATTAATATTCGATTTTCATACGACACAAACACTTTCTCTTTTGTCAACACTACGCCGCCGACGCGATAAGTGAATTTTGGGATGGTGTCGCAATTATATTCCCTAAGGTATTTGTGCCCGTTGGGGCTATAAATACCATTCTTGTAGCGATGGATGCCAAGGTTAAACGGCGCGCCGTGTTGTATCACCGTTTCATCAAGCGATGAAAGCAACACGAAGGTGTCGTTGTTCATCTCTTTGATGGGCGTGACCAATAGCCCGTGCTGTTTTCGTGTGTTGCATCCTGTCACTGTAGTACAATGATAAGAGCCTGCCATATTTGTGCGTAGAATCTCCTTGGGGAGGGATTGGTCCAAGTTGATGAGCAAGTTCTTGTCAATCTTTAAGTAACTC
>SFVH01000048.1 GCA_004561555.1 bacterium | reverse complement strand
CTTTGCACTCGCAAATAAGCACAATGGTGCCATAGCTCAGTTGGTAGAGCAAAGGACTGAAAATCCTTGTGTCCCCGGTTCGATTCCTGGTGGCACCACCCCGATAAAGACTTGCAAATCAACGAATTAGATTTGTAAGTCTTTATCTTTTCTCGGCATCGGCGGTGTTTGTATCGCTCCTCGTCAAAAAAAACGACACAAAAGTGTTTCAAAGTGTTTCATTGCGTTCTTTTCGGTTTCGCCGTGTTTGCACAAAAGTTTGCGCATTGCGTGTCGGTTCTTTTGGTTATGGCAAATATAAAACTCTATCTTGATGTTCGCCGTCTGAAAGCGGACGGCACCGCTCTCCTTAAAATTTCCGTGTCGCATCTGCGTCGCGTTCGGTATGTTTCGCTCGGTCTGTCTTTGATGCCGTGCATGTGGGATCCGGAGCGTTGCAGGGTAACCGACAAACATCCCTCCCATCTTCGTCTGAACAATGCCATTGCCCGGCTTAAGCTCCGGGCGGAGGACGCGTTCCTCTCAGTGGTGGCTTCCGGCTCTCGCTATACGCTGGCCGAAATTCACGAGGCAGTGGCTCGTGCTGTGCAGCCCGAACCGGAGGAGGGGCTGTCTGAAAAACCCGACCCATCGTTGTTGTTCCCTGCCTTTGAGAAATTCGCGGCCACCAAAAAGGAGAGCACCCGGCTCACCTACGAGCGTACCCTTGTTCATCTTCGCTCCTATGCGAATGGTCGCGCTCTGCGGTTCGAGGATATCACTCGGTCGTGGCTCTTGGGCTTCGATGCCGCCATGGCGAAGACCGCACCCTCTCCGAATGCTCGGGCTATTCACATGCGCAATCTCCGGGCTGTCTTCAACTTTTCCATCGACGAGGGGCTGACCTCTTGGTATCCATTCCGCAAGTTCCATATTAAAACGGTGAAGACCGCAAAGCGCGCGCTGTCGGTCGAAGACCTGCGGCGCCTTTTCTCTGCCGAGGTGGACGGCTGGCAGGAACCGTACTTAGATTTCTTTAAGTTGTCGTTCATGCTGGTAGGGATCAATGCTGTGGACTTGCTCCACCTCACTCCTGGCTCGTTCCGTTCCGGGCGTGTGGAATTCAACCGGTCGAAGACCTCCCGGTTCTATTCTATAAAGGTCGAAGCCGAGGCGGCTGGGCTCATTGAGAAGTATCGCGGCCAATGCCGCCGGAACAAGCGTGGAAATGATTCAGCAGCATTATTACAATGGAGAGTGCCAGCAGAATCGGGATAAGCTTACGGAGGCGTTTATGATGGCTGGCAAGTAATAAAATAAACGGTTGAGATTGGAATCTAACAATCTCAACCTAAATATATTTATTCAGCCTTAGCCGGTAATACCTTCATCGGTTTAAGAGTAATATGTTTAATGATTGATTTAATATCAGCGAACTGTGGAGACAAAAGCAATTTCTGAATTTTGTCACAATAATCCTTTCTTCTGTTTTCTGAGATTATTTTAAGAATATTTTCAATTACAATCAGACCTCCAGATATATTGTTTCGTTGTTTATTGCTTAATCCTTTTAACTCTCCTACTTTAATTGACTGAGGGAAATGAATATCATACAAATTGTGCCCATGAGCGCACACATTTCTAATGATTCGTATGGTCTTCATTTGACTCTCAAACGCCTCCAAATTTGAAATGCCGAACTTGTCAGCGATTTGTTGTCGTAATTCTTCACTCTTTAGATTTTGATATAGAAACAGCATACCTCCAAAGGTCATATACTCTAAAGTTTTCCATGCGGGCGCATAAATATCATTGCGATATTTTTTGTGATGATATTTTACAGCTTCATTCTTTCTTATATCCTTATATAAATTTGGGAATTCCGAAACAAACTCATCATTTACTATCTTCGGGTCCACAAACCATGTCGGATTACGCTTATAATAATTTGAAACAACATAGATGATTGCAGTCCTAAAATAGATCTCTATTCGATGAAGGAATGGTGCTAATGTATTCCGCAAATCGTTATCAAAATAGTATAGAGAAACAGCCTTTTCAAAAGTAGCATCCTCGATAAACTTATGTTTTCTACCATATTTATTAGGATAACCCTTCTCAAATGGGAACCAATAGAACCCTAATCGATAATAGCCTATATCCAATAAGATCTCATTAGCCTTATCCTCATCAGCTATCTGCATACCTCGATCTTTGAGTTTTGCGATTTGTTCATCAATTGTCGTTGCTGTCTTCACAAATAATAATCTTATGCATTATTAAAAAATGGGAACGCCCAAAGGACGCTCCCAGGTCTTCCTTTTTTAAGTGCAAGTCTGCTGCTTGTGCAGATGCTGGCACTGATTTCGGACGTAAAGTTACAACAAATATTTGAATGTCGCAAACTTTTTAGGAAGATTTTTTCTATTCTTTATTTAAGAAACATCTAAAACCACTGGAGTGTTCATACCAATAACATAATTTAGATGAACATGATCAGACTTAGATACATCATAAAAAGCGGCTCTCTGGTTCTAAGAATCAGCGAAAGGAAAGAACGATACTACAAAAATGTGATGCACATGCTTGTCGGCAAGCCTGACTTGAAGTATTGGGACGCCACCAGGGAACGATTCACATATAGAGACACCTCTTACATTGAAAATAACAATATACTTGAACAGTTTAAGAATATATATCGGAACCTTACGATAGAATTTCCGCAACTCACAATCCGCCAAACAGCTTCATTTTATAATAGGCATGGAATAATCTCTATGAATGGCACCACAAAAGACCGTTAATTCGTAAAGAGTTAACGGTCTTTTGTTTGTCTTTGTACCACCTTGTGTGTGGAGGAGGGGAGAGTCGCTCGAGATGCTGTGAGGCATAGATAGCATTAAGCTCTTTGCACAAGATGTCCATAATCCTCAAGATAAATCCCAATGAAAAGGCTGCTTCTCTGTTTTACTTTGGAGTAAGGCGAATATTTGCGACCTTTGCTCAGGGATTAGTTGATTGTACAAAACAATACAAAATTAGTTAATCTCCAGGAGACTTCGGTCTCTTTTTTTATTTATTTTGATTGCCAGTTGTTTTTACGCTCTTTTGGGCTACGCGCCCCAGCCGCTATGGCAAACCCGCGGTGTGTTTTTCATAGCTTTGGGCTAACGCAAAACACTGCTTTACCGCAAGTCTTTTTCTACTGAATTTTCGCACTTCGTTTTTGAATGTGGATGTTTATTGGTAATTTTGCGCACATAACCAATAGAAATATGAGTAAACAAACTTTCAATGAAAAAATAGCGAATTGTATTCCGCTGGTAGACATACCCTCATGGGTGTTCGCCGGTACAATCGCAGGCTTCCTTGTGACAGGCTTTATCATCTGCACTATAGGGACACTGATGGATTTGTCTTGGATTACATTTTGTGCCGGACTTATGTCCATCGCCATAAGCGTGATTGTCGGGCTGATTGCCTGGCTGTACTGGTGGCTCGTGCCACGAAAATCTGGTGTTATCATGCCTGCTCTATCCGGGGCCGGTTTGATATTGGCTCTCATGTCATTCTTCTCAGCCGCCATGTTGAGCGCTGAATTATATGTCTGGTTCACTTTTTAATTAACAAATATGAAGAAAGCGTTGCTACTTATAGGAAAAGGGCTAGTGGCCTTCAGTCTGTTATGGCCGGTGCCATTCGGCTTTGTACTGTATCCCTGGTTTGGCTACAAGATTGACATGCCGATGTGGGGTGTCAAAGCTGGATATTGGTGGCCTCTTCTTGGCGTATTAGCACTTGGTATTATCATGTGTACCATCGCCAGCTACAAATCGAGAATTATTGATGGTCAACTTCCTTATTCTCGAACTCCGATAGCGTATCTCATGAAAGCTACGCTATGGAGTTTGGCGATCATAGGAGGACTGATTTTATTGGCCTTGACCATTATTGCCATATATCATCTTTTCTTTACATCTCTGATAGAAATCTCTGTTCCGGTTGGTGCCTGCATCGGCGTTGTCGGTTATTTGATATACCTGTGGGGGCTTAGTTGCAATAATCGTAAATGATATGGAAAGACGAGAATTTTGCAATCTTCTCCTTCAGTCTAAGGAAGCGGCTAAGGTGCCATTGAAAGAGGCACTGTCATACGCCGCTAAACTGACATTCAAGAAGATTGACGATATAGAAAGCGGTCTCAAAGACTTTAACCTGTCTGATGCGCTCTTGTATTTGAAAATGTGCCACAACGCATTTGAGTTTATTGGCTATGATATGCTGTACGTTTACACCCTGGAAGAAATCAGAGACTTCTTCATTGCAGAGCGCAAGTGGCGTGAATGGACGGTAGTTGATGTTGCCAGACATTCTCACGTATCATCAAAAATCCTCTATTCTTTTGAGAACGGTCGGTGTGGTCTTAAAATAGACACTTTCTTAAAACTTATAAATACATTTGAAATAACATTACAAATAGATTAAAATATGAACAACGATAGACGCGAAGGGTTGTTGGAGGTTTGCGACATCCTCGACGACGCAATCAATCGCTTGACCAAAATACGTGAGGACGAACAGGATGCGCTTGATTCGCTCCCTGAGGGCCTTCAGGCACCACAAAAGACCGTTAATTCGTAAAGAGTAGGTATGGATAGCATTAAGCTCTTTGCGCAAGATGTCCATAATCCTCAAGATAAATCCCAATGAAAAGGCTGCGCCGACAATCATTGCAATCCGACGCAGCCATAATAAATCGTGACGGTGAAAAAATCGGAGATTAAACGGTAAGGATTTCCTTTTCCTTAGCGGCAAAAACATCTTCGATTTTCTTCATGTAATTGTCGTGGATTTTTTGCACCTTAGCTTCGGCATCTTTTTCCACATCTTCCGGCATACCGTTTTTCACGGCTTTTTTCAGACCTTCGATGGCATCGCGGCGAGCATTACGCACAGAGATTTTGGCGTTCTCGGCTTCGCCTTTCGACTGCTTTACGAGGGCCTTACGGCGCTCTTCGGTCAATGGAGGAATAGAGATGCGTATCACCTCGCCGTTGTTTTCGGGAGTGATGCCGAGGTCGGAGTTGATGATAGCCTTTTCTATTTCCTTAAACATCGATTTCTCCCAGGGAGTAATGGCGATGGTGCGTGCATCGGGCACCGACACGTTTGCCACGTTGGAAATCGGGGCGGCACTACCGTAGTAGTCCACACGGATGCCGTCAAGGATTTTCGGGTTAGCCTTTCCGGCACGGATGTGAGCGAGAGCTTCTTCAAGATAAGCCACTGCCATCTCCATTTTTTCTTCAGCCGGCTCAAGATAAGTTTTTACGTCTGTCATATATTTCAGGTGTTTTGTTGTGATTAATCATTATGATGGTTATTCTTGATACACGAGGGTGCCTATAGGCTCGCCTTCAATCACCTTCTTGAGATTGCCCTTGGTGTCCATGTCAAACACGATGATAGGCAAGCGATTTTCTTTACACATCACAGTGGCTGTGAGGTCCATCACTTTCAGCCCGCGACGATAGATTTCGTCGTAAGTGATTTCGGAGAATTTGGTGGCTGTGGGGTCTTTTTCCGGGTCGGCGGTATATATTCCGTCCACACGAGTGCCCTTGAGCATCACCTCCGCTTCCACCTCTATGCCACGAAGCGCCGAGCCGGTGTCGGTGGTGAAAAATGGGTTACCGGTGCCGCAAGAAATGATAGCCACTTTTCCGGCTTTCATGGCATCAATGGCTTTCCACTTGCTGTAGTGCTCACCGATAGGAAACATATTTACGGCGGTAAACACTTGAGCCGGCTGGCCTACAGTTTCCAAAGCGGAGCAGAGGGCGAGCGAATTGATTACAGTGGCGAGCATCCCCATTTGGTCGCCTTTCACACGGTCGACGCCTTTAGCTGCGCCGGCAAGACCTCTGAAGATATTGCCTCCGCCAATCACGATGGCAATTTCCACTCCGTTGGCTGCCAATTCTTTGATTTGCTCGGCATATTCTCCCACACGCTTGGGGTCGATGCCGTAGCCTTGTTCGCCCATGAGCGACTCTCCGCTGAGCTTCAAAAGTATTCGTTTATAGTTTGTTCTCATTTTTATTTTGAGTATCGTTTTGATGTTTTTCACAAATTTAGTTACTTTGCCGTAAACAACAAATTTTTTGCATACTATAATTTCAACGATGATTAAAAAATACCTCGTTTGCCGCTTTTCAGCTTCGATTTTTATTATAGCGGTTGCCGTTGTCACCCTCTGTAGCGCCACTCTCACGCCTCGACAGATGCGCGACAAGGCGCAACGCTTCTACGACCACGAGGAGTGGCCCAACGCGTTGGCAATGTATCACCTCATCTTGCAAGACGACTCCACCGATTTGCAAGCCTACGGACGCGTCATCGCCATCTATTCGCTCCTTGAGCGCGATGACAATCTGCCGCCGCTGTTTGAGCAGTCGCAACAATGTCGTGTGGCCATCGACTCTCTCCTCTCGGAGGTGAAAACCTCGGCATTCGAGATAGGTCACCCTCAGGCTTACGAGAGGTTTCTGTTGGTGCTCAAGGAGAGCGAGCCGTGGATGAGACGAAACATCAATTTGCACCTCGCTCGCTATTATGATTCGCGCAACAGCGCAGAGAAGATGGTGGAGATTGCCGACACCCTCTTGGCGGTAAATCCCGGCGACCCGGAATCGCTACACATTAAGGCGCGCGGGAAGATGCTCCTCTCCGACTATATCTCGGCAATAGACATCTACAAGCATATCGTGACGCTCTCGCCCGACGATGTCGATGCTATGCTCAATGTGGGTGTCTACTACCTTAGCGAGGTGGAGCATCGCGGATTGGAGCTGTCGTCGCATGAAGCTGTGGAGGCGCGCAGATACCTGAATATGGCTTATGCCGTGAAGCCCACCGCCCATCTTCGCGCTCTGTTGCAACGGCTCGCTTTGTGATTTGAGAAGCGGTGATTCGTGCATTTTTTCCTACTATTGTTGCCCAATTAGTCTTTTTTATTAGAAAATCTGCGGGTTTATGCTACCTTTGTGGCTGAAATAATCATACCAACTATAAAATATATGTTTATGAAAAAAATTACTTCATTTGCGGTTGCGGCATTATTATGCGCCAATGCGTATGGTGCCGAAGATTTCACCACCGCCGGCAACGGCACTACTTACACTCTTGATGTGCTCGCTTCCACCGATGGCAGCGGTGTGACAAAAGACGGCACCACCTATGTGCTTCTCAACAACATCACTATCGCTACCGGCGACTCGTTTGTGTGTCCCGATGGCGGAACAATCAAAATGGGCGACGGAGTGCAGATACGTATCGAAGGCTCCGCATCGTTTGCCCCCGAAAATCGTGTGCTCATCACTCGCAATGCCGAGACAGATGCTCCCAAAGGCATTATGATGCTCGACGAGGTGAACCGCACCACGTTTAAAAATATCGACTTCGAATATGCCGGACTGCGCAATTTCTCCTCTACAGGATTTGACGTGGAAAACTGCTCTTTCCGCTACAATAATGGAGCCAACACATCCAGCGGAGCACTCACCACGGGCACCGGCGGCTCCTCGTATACGGTAAAAGATTGCGTGTTTGAATACAACACCGTGCCTGCTATCGGCGGCGCCGCCAATTATTTCTGCGGCATCGTTATCGACAACTGCACATTTGTAGACAACAACACCGCCAACACCAACAAGCCGCAAGTCAACCTCACCGTTGGTGGCGAAGGCGGCGTGGTGGTGAAAAACTCTACATTTACCGGTGCACAACGCTCAATGGTGGGAGCCATCTCTACGTCAAACTTCATGGGATTGGAAGGCGGCAACGTGCTTATCAAGAACAATGACATCCGCGGTCATCGCTACGGCATCACCGCCCTCGGTGGTCAAAGCATGAAAATCATAAATAACAAAATTATTGACAATAAATACGACACCAACCCAATGAACGGCGGTAGCGGTATTAGCCTCTACGACTCTACCGGCGCCCTGGAAGCCGTAATCACCGGCAACGAGATTGCCGACAATTTTTGGGGCATCACCGTGATTGGAGCATGCAAAAGCGTGAATGCCGGCTACGACGACGAGCTCGTGGAGGCATATAATCCCGGACATAACATCTTCAGAGACAATGCCAACAACGGCACCCCATACGACCTCTACAACAATTCCACCATCACCGTATATGCCCAAGGCAACAAATGGAGCGTAGAGAGCCAAACAGCCGAACTCATCGAAACGGTAATCTTCCACAAAGTGGACAACCCTTCGCTCGGCGAGGTAATCTTTACTCCGGCGTGGGATGGCGGTGCGGTGAAAACAATCACCAACGAGTGTGACATCCGCTTCTTCAACAACAAAATCGTGGCTCCCACTGAGGCTATCGTCGAAGTTTTTGCTTTAAATGGTGCTAAGGTGGCTCATATCAACGCTATTGACGGTATTGCCGACCTCTCATCGCTCGCCAAAGGCTCATATATCGCCCGCCTCACTATGGGTGAAAAAACAAGCGTTGTGAAGTGCATCGTTCGATAATCTTTAAGCAAAACGATTGAAAATATTGAAAACTCTAACAAAATTTGGATATTTTCTTAGAATTTTCAACAAAACGCTTGCAAATTAGAAATTTTCATTTTACCTTTGTTGTGTCATATAAAAGACATATATGAGAAAAATAGTATTTTTAAGTTGTGGTTAACATTAGGTAGATAAAGGTAAATTGAGTTTATGAGAAAGATTGGCTGACGCTTCGGCGTCGGCAAAAGAAATAAAGATGTGTTTTAATAGGAAAAGCGAGATTAGATAAAAATAGTAAGGGAAGAGCGTCCGTGATGGATACTCTTCTCGTTTTTTTATTATCACTGATGAATAGCATGTATCGTTGAGCGGATGATTACACACATTCCCAATTATGACAAACGCCTAAAGAAAGAGAGGCTGCCCGAACACTATCAGACAGCCTCCTTGTTAAGCGGGGATACCGCTTATGTGAGATAAATGATTATTTCTTGATAAACTTGCCGGTCTTCACTTGTCCGTCGCCGAAAGTGATGTTGTAGATGTAAAGACCACCTTGGAGGTCAGCCACATTCACACTCTTTATGCTCTCGGATTGAGCCACTTTCACACCGCTTACGCTGTAGACAGCAATATCCTTGACGTCTTTAGCGGTAGCCACACGGAGCACGTTGGTTGCCGGATTAGGATAAACTTTCACGGTTTCGGCTTCGATACCGTTCACACTGCCTGAAGGTACAGGCACTTCAGTTACGGCAATTGACTTACCACCATCGCTGTTGAGAGTGAAGAAGTGCTTGCCAAACTCAACGTTTTCGATGTCAACGGTTTGGTTTGTGCCATTGTTGAAGATTACGTTAACCGAGGTATATTCAGTGCCGAAGCTATGGCGATACCAAGTGATGCCGTCATATTCTACGGTTTCGGTCATCTCCTTTCCGGGCCATGAGCCGTTGAGAGTAGCCGAGTTCCAAGCATAGAGGTTGATTTTCGACCAGCTTGCAGGTTTTTGAACATATACTTCAATAGGCTCTTCTTTAGTGATATAGTTGCCTTCGGTCACACCGGCAATAATTTTGCCGTTGGCGGCAACAGTGGCTTTCAATTTGGTGTTTTTAGTGATAGTGATTGTGCTACCCGGTTGCACTTGAGTGCCGTTGTCGATTGCCGGAGTAGAGCCATCGGTAGTATAGATTACCACCTTATTAGCCACACTTTCAGCACCGGTCACATTAAATTTTACAGTCACAGAGCCACTATATGTACCGGGCTCGGGAGAGAAGCTCAGTTGAGCCACATTTGCTTCCAAGTCTTTGATGGGCACTTTGGTCCAAATAGAATAGAGAGCATTGCCGGCAACTTTGTCGTCGCTGGTATAGTTGGAAGGCGAATAGCTGCCGCGACCCACCTTGATGAGGAGCTTGCCGTTGGTGCCGGTCACTTCGGCAACGTAGCGATTGGTAGATGTCTCAATCACATTGACGGTGCTTTGGTTGGTCAAGCCCACCGACTTGCGAATGGCAATAAATTTCTTGATAGAAGCTTTGTTGGTGAGCCAGTGAGCCAAAAGTACACAAGGTGTACCCGGCGAACACATCATATAAGCATTAGCGGCATCAACATCGCCGGTAAATTTAGAGCCTTCGCGGAAGGTGTCGTGATTGTCGATAAAAGTCACTGCATAGCGAGTGTAGGTGTCCATATGCACCAAGCCGGCAGGCTGGTTGGTCACACCGTTACGCTTCCACACGAGTTTGGAGAAGTCTACATTGGCGAAAGCCTCGTTAACGGCATATTTAAACGGGAAGTCGAATGCAGCCGAGTTGTAGCCGGTGCCTTTAATCCAGTTGGTGATATTGTCATAACCGTCCCAGTATTCGCCCACGGAGAAGGTCGGTTTTGCCGATTGGTTGTAGATTTGTATATATTTGGCTGCAAAACCTTTAACCATGTCGTAGCGGAAACCCACATAGCCGAGGTCTTTCAAACAACTAAGATAAGCCTTCACGTTTTCTTGAACAGTGGCGTTGGTGTGGTCAAGGTCGCGATAACCATCGAAGTTGTCGCCGGTGTCGTTAGCACCTGTGGGTGTAGGTTGTCCCGCAGCATACGCCATCTCGTCGTTTTTGCACACACAGTCCAAGCCGAGTTGATAAGTTTTACCTTTATAGGTTTCTGCGGGGAAATCAGCCCATCCCTTCACTCCCGCACGGTGATTTACCACCACGTCTTCGATAATGCCGGTGCCGAAGTTTTTAAATGTAGAAATCATCGACTTCAACTCTTCTTCGGTGCCAAACGAGGAGTTGTGGTTGGGAGAAAACCAATACACAGGGTCGTAGCCCATCGAAGGGGAACCGGAGGGCTTGCCACTATTGGGCACCCAAATAATGTCGAAATAAGCCGATAGCTCTGCTGCCTGCGATTCCAATACTTTCCATTTAGAGTCGCTGAAGGAATCCCAATAGAATCCTTGCATCATCACGCCGCCGTAGTTTGCCGGCCACGCATACTCTCCTTCTGCCTTTGCTTGCGGACTTGCAACAAACAACATTGCCAACAGCGGAAGGAAAAACGAAGTGAATTTAAGTTTTTTCATGCTGATAATATCTGTAATTATGTTATAAGGCGAAAAATTTTTAGTCTACAAATCTAATATTTTATTTTCATAAAACATCCTATAAATCGTAGATTAAGATTTATTTACATTTATTACAAACCAAGCTACCCTTTATATTTATTGTTCTTTATGTATATATTAATGGTTTCTTGGATAGAAGTATTTTCTCAATTTGTGGAAAATGAGTAACTTTGTCGACAAAATTTTTCAACCAGACTATGAAAAGACGTTTTTTTATTGCATTGGGAATGATTGCCGCAGTGGCAACTGCCGGTGCTGAGACAAAAGAAAAAGTGGCATATGGCGACTTCGAGCAATGGATTACGCGCACCATCCATGAGTCATCGATTATCGGTGGGAAAACAAAAACACTCTATGAAATAGGCCCTACTCAAAAAATTGACGGCAACAAAGCCTACACCAACCTTGGCGGCTCGCCCTGGGCCACCAGCAATGTTTATGCGAAGGTTGTGGGGGTGGTGAAAGGCAGCAACGCCGTGTCGCCCTACCAACGCAGTGGCGGCAACAAATGTGTGAAGCTCTCCACAATCATGGAGCATGTGAAAGCCGTGGGCGTGGTAAATATGGACGTGCTCGTGTCGGGAAGTATGTATTTCGGCAAAATGCTGGAGCCGGTGAGTAGCACCACCGACCCTTACAGCAAGCTCGATATGAATGTGAAATTCAACAAACGCCCGAAATATCTCTCCTACGACTATATGGTCACCATCCCGAAGGGGGCAAAGATGATTTATTCAAGCGGGTTCGGCAAGCAAAAGACTCTCAACAAGAAAGATGCTTGCGAAGTGTTTGTATTGCTTCAACGTCGCTGGGAAGACGCTAACGGCAACATCTATGCCAAGCGCGTGGGCACCGGGCGCGAACGCTTCAGTCAAAGCACTGCCGGATGGCAAAACAACCACCGTCTGCGCATCTATTACGGCGATATCACCGGTCAGCCTTACTACAAAAGTTATATGAACCTTATCGACAATAGCCGCCCATACTATTGCCGCAACAGCAAAGGTAAGATGGTGCCGGTGCAAGAAGTGGGATGGGATAGCCCGACTGCAACACCTACCCACATCATCATGATGTTTTCTGCCGGATGTGGCACTGCCTACGAGGGCACCGTTGGGCAGACACTATATGTCGACAACGTGGCTTTCATTTACGAATAGCATCAAGCGTCAATAAAAAAATAATTCGGTCAGCATCTCCAAATATTCAAGGGGATATCGACCGAATTTTTATTTTTCTCTCATTATTTCACAACAGTAGAGAATAAATGTAATAATAGTGAATGGTTCTTTCGATTGCTAAGGTAGCAACAATTTGCGGCATTGCAAAACTACCACATGGGAAAAAGGTGGTAATATAAACAAATATTTATAACCGTCGCTGATTATCAACGTGTTATATACATGCCATTATAAACTAATACATCAAATGATTGGGCGATAAAGTTGCCATAAATCTACTGCCAGCGAGATCCCTCTCACAAAAAGATAGGAGGTAAACGCAAGCCACAAACAGTGGTTGGCATCAATAGCTTTATCCAATGAGAAAAGTACGGCAAAGA
>SFVH01000047.1 GCA_004561555.1 bacterium | reverse complement strand
GCACCCGTCTGCTGGCAGCTTAGGCAACCCACACAAAACTTAATTTCCTTTCCACGAAGAGAAATCTTCTCCACCTCATTGCCCGATGCCAGGGCACCTTCGGCAAACTTTTCAGCGAGCATGTCGCTGTTTGACCCGGCACGGAGGCTGGTGGATATCACTATTACCTTTTTCATTTTTCAATCGTTTTATCAAGATTCAATCTAAAAAATTCTTCGAGCTTTTCCCACGGAATCATGTTTTTCGCCTCGCCTTTGCCTTCCAATTCGGTGTAGCCTCCGTCGTATAGGTCGCAATGGTTGGCACCGGGGATAATGAGCAGTTCCTTGTTTTTAGGCACCGGATTGGGCTTGCGTACGGCATCATAGCCGGGAGCCGTGCCCTCTACCATATACTTGTAGGCATCTTCAGCAAAATAGCGGGAATGGGCTTTCTCGCCATGCATGACAAGTACTGCCGAACGAATCTCATTGATGTAGTAGAGAAAGCGGGAATTAGCGTAAGCCTGACAGCCAAAGGTGTGCCAACCGTCATTGCTGTTTCCCGAACGAGGATGATAGCCACGGCTCGTCTTATAGTAGTCATAATAGTCCTTAACAAACTGAGGCGCATCGGCAGGTAGCGGGTCTACCACACCCCCGCCCGGTGTCAACTTGCCGCTTTGAGCCGCCTTGCTTCTTTCATTCGCCATTGCCACACGAGCCTCATATCTGTCTTCTTCGTTGTCGTTGCCATCAAAATAGCCATTTCCATTCACCCGGCACATGTCGTACATCGTGCTCGCCACCGTAGCCTTTATGCGTGGGTCTACGGCAGCTGCATTGAGCGCTATGCCGCCCCATCCGCAAATGCCGATAATACCAATCTTATCCCTGTCCACTTCGTCAAGGCTGCTGAGGAAATCCACCGCAGCCAGGAAGTCCTCAGTATTGATGTCGGGCGAGGCAGTAGCCCGTGGTTCACCTCCGCTCTCACCCGTAAAAGAGGGGTCAAAAGCGCAAGTGATAAACCCTCTTTCAGCCATCTTCATGGCATAGAAACCGCTCGACTGCTCCTTTGACGCTCCGAAGGGACCGCTCACGGCGAGAGCCATTCCGCAACTTCCACTTTTGGGGGTATAGAGGTCACCTATAAGGGTGATGCCATACCGGTTCTTAAACTCCACCTTACGGTGATTAACGTTCTCGCTTAAAGGGAATAGCTTGTCCCACGGTTGTGATGTTTGCATATTTTCTTCCTTTTTTTGTTTGCAATAAGCAATTAACGGCATTGTTATTGCAAGGATTAACAATAATATTCGTTTCATATCAATTGGTATTTTCTGTACAAAGATATACGTCACAACAAATAATCCACATACCTCAACTGCGGAAGAAATAACCATTATTGTGGAATATCACTTTCACCGGATTCTTCCTACAAACACATCACTTCGCACACCTCAAAACAGAAAAAAGGCATCCCACCCAAAAGCAGGATGCCTTAAAAAGTTATTTATCAGACACTTATATTAGAGAGCCTTTCCGTCGCTACCAAGCACGTTGATAATCTTGTGCATATAAAGCTTCTTCATGTTGTCGCGAGCCGGGCCGAGATATTTGCGCGGGTCAAACTCAGCAGGCTTTTCAGCAAACACTTGACGGATAGCAGCAGTCATAGCAAGACGGCTGTCAGAGTCGATATTGATTTTGCACACTGCAGAGGTAGCAGCCTTGCGAAGCCATTCTTCAGGGATACCGATAGCAGCCTTCAAAGCGCCGCCATATTTGTTGATAGTCTCAACTTCGTCTTGAGGCACTGAAGAAGAGCCGTGAAGCACGATGGGGAATCCCGGAAGTTTTTCCATTACTGCATCAAGCACTTCAAATGCCAATGGAGGAGGCACCATACGACCGGTTTCCGGGTCGATTGTGCATTGTTCGGGAGTGAACTTGTAAGCACCGTGAGAAGTACCGATAGAGATAGCCAAAGAGTCGCAGCCTGTGCGAGTAGCGAAGTCGATTACTTCTTCAGGGTCGGTGTAGGTGTGGTGGTCGGAAGAAACTTCGTCTTCAACGCCTGCCAATACGCCGAGCTCGCCTTCTACAGTAACATCGTGTTGGTGAGCATATTCCACAACTTTCTTAGTGAGAGCCACATTTTCTTCGTAAGGAAGGTGAGAGCCGTCAATCATCACTGAAGAGAAGCCGAAGTCAACGCATGATTTACACAATTCGAAGCTATCACCGTGGTCGAGGTGAAGCACGATTTGAGGATGTTCCCAACCCAATTCTTTTGCATATTCTACAGCGCCTTCAGCCATATAGCGAAGGAGAGTTTGGTTAGCATAGTTGCGAGCGCCCTTCGACACTTGAAGAATTACGGGTGATTTTGTTTCTGCAGCGGCTTGAATGATTGCTTGCAATTGCTCCATGTTGTTGAAGTTGAATGCAGGAATTGCATATCCGCCTTTGATTGCCTTGGCAAACATCTCACGAGTGTTTACAAGACCAAGTTCTTTAAAATTGACCATAATCTGTTGTATATTAATTTAGTAATTCAGTTTACTGAAAAATTTCCTTATTCTTCCGCAAAGTTACTATCTTTATAGGAAACGGCAAAGATAATTTTGAAAAAACTTTCTTTAAAAGCCTATGAAATGTTGCGCTATTTTCCTTTCATTGTCACTATCGGCACCAGCATTTCTTCCATAGATATGCCTCCATGTTGGAAGGTGTCTTTGTAGTATTGCACATAATGGTTGTAGTTGTTGGGATAGGCAAAGAAGTCGTTGTTCATTGCGAAGATGTAGCCGGTGGAGATATTTGGCGAGGGGAGCCCGAAGCGTTCGGGGCGTTTTATTTCATACACTTGTCGGTCGTTGTAGCTGAGGTTTCTGCCGAGCTTGTAGCGGAGGTTGGTGTTGGTGTTTTTGTCGCCCACCACCTTTATTGCGTTGTCTACATGGATTGTGCCGTGGTCGGTGGTAAGCACCACTCGTGCTCCGCTGTCAGCCACTTTCTTGAGAAATTCGTTGGCTGAAGAATGGCGAAACCACGACTCGGTGAGGGAGCGATAGGCGGCGTTGTTGCAAGCCAGCTCTCTTATCATCTTCGACTCGGTGCGTGCATGCGACAGCATATCAATGAAGTTAAAGACCACCACATTGAGGTCGTTGTTGAGCAGCTCTTTGAAGTTTTGCACCAATCGATTGCCGAAGGTGGTCTCATACACCTTGCTGTAAGAGAATTTATATCGTTTGCGATATCGGTCTAATTGGGTCTGTATCAAGGGCGACTCGTTGACGTTTTTACCCTCCTCGGAGTCTTCGTCGACCCACAGCTGAGGAAACATCTTTTCGATTTGTAGGGGCATAAGTCCGGAAAAGATGGCGTTGCGTGCATACTGTGTGGCAGTGGGGAGGATGGTGGTGTATAGGTCTTCCTCGATGGTGAAATGTTCGGCGAGGATGGGCTGAATGATGCGCCATTGGTCGAGGCGGAAGTTGTCTATCAAGATAAAAAACACTTTTTCTCCGCCATCGAGCAAGGGGAATACTTTGCGCTTGAATAACTCGTGACTCATCAAGGGATGATTGTCGCCGGTGACCCACGACTCGTAGTTGCGCTTCACAAACTTGCAAAATTCGGAATTTGCCTCCGCCTTCTGCATTTCGAGCATCTCGTCCATGTTGGTCTCGGTCTGCGACAGCTCCATCTCCCAAAACACGAGTTTGCGATAAAGTTCATACCAATCGTCGATGTCGCTGCAAGAATTGATTTGCTCGGCGATGCGTCGAAATTCCTGCTGATAGTCGAAGGTGGCTTTTTCCGACACCAATGCGCCGGAATGTAGGTTTTTCTTTAGCGACATCAATATTTGATTGGGATTGACGGGCTTTATCAGATAGTCGGCGATTTTGTTGCCGATGGCTTGATTCATAATGTTTTCTTCCTCGCTCTTGGTAATCATAATCACCGGCACATCGGGGCGCAACTGCTTTATGCGCTGGAGAGTCTCCAGCCCGGTGATGCCCGGCATATTCTCGTCGAGGATTATCAGGTCGAAAGGCTCATCAGCCACCCTGTCGAGGGCGTCGGCGCCGTTGTTGACGGTAGCCACTTCGTAGCCTTTCATCTTTAGAAACATTACATGGGGCTTCAGCAAATCGATTTCGTCGTCAGCCCATAATATTTTGCCATTCATATCGGTTTGGTTTGTCGGTGAGTGAGGTTGGTTATTTTTTTGAACACTGCAATGCGTAGAGATGTTCGGCAATCATCCAATCGAGGGGAGTGTCGAGGTCCACGCTGCGCTCCGGCGGCATCTCACACATCACTCTGCGGCGAAATCCTCCGAGAGGTCCTTTGCGCAGGCTATCCACATTAATAACATATACGGCACCATTAAATTCCCATGCCGGCGGAGCATCTTGCCTACGGGTAATCATACCGTCGCCTTTGGAGATATGGAGATAGCCGTCGGCATCGGTCTCGTAGCAATTGCAATAGGGATTGGTGGCGGCGGGCTTCACGGTGACCACCATATCAATGTCGGGAGTATACAGCGCCATGGCGCGGCGTATGTCGTCGGCAGTGCGTAGCGGCGAGGTGGGTTGCAGCAACACCAACACGTCGTAGTCTACGCCTCGCGCTTTATAGAAGTCGAGGGCATGGAGCATCACCTCGTAGCTGCCACTATGGTCGCCGGCGAGCTCGGCGGGTCGCATAAAGGGCACGTCAAGCCCCACCTCTCGCGCCGTTTTGGCTATCTTCGGGTCGTCGGTGGAGAGGCATATATCGCTGTCGGCTGCCACAGCACGTGCGGCATTGATGGTGTGGCAGATGAGGGGGATACCTCCCAGCTGTTTGATGTTTTTGTGAGGGATGCCTTTGCTACCTCCTCGTGCGGGAATGAGATATAGCGATTTCATTTAAATTTCACGTCGTAGAAGGGTTTGATAATGATGTTATCCAACGGCGTATTGACGATAGCGTCAACCATCTTTTCCAATGTGTCGGGCAGATAATAGGGATTTTCTGCCGATTTGGCTATCAGGCGGAATGAGGAGGACAACACTGTCTCCAAGCCGTCGGCAATCTCTTCTTCGCTCACACCGCAATGGAGCACCGACGGGGCTGCCGTGCGTCCCATCTGGCGGATGCCGATGTCGAGGGTGGGAATGCCTATCGAGGGCACCTCAACGATGCCGCTGGAGGAGTTGCCCACCACGGCTGTGGCGCAATGGAGCATCGACAGATAGCGTCGCATGCCCAACGAGGGGAACACTGCCACGCGCTCGGGATGGCGACGACGATAGCTTTCGATGAGCTGAATGATGATGCGCCCTTCGGAGTCGTTGTTGGGATAAGTGAAGATGGTCTGATAGTCGGGATGACGGTCGAGGGCGGCAAGAAGATTTTTGCATTGTTGCTGAGGGGGCATCTCGTCGAGGGTTGCCGGATGGAAGGTGGCAAGGATGAGGCGGTCGCTAAGGGTGAGGTTGAGCTCACGCTCAAGCTGTTCGCGACTGATATATTGGGTATGCATAATGTTATACACACCGATGGCCCCGGTATAAATCACATGCTCGGGATTTTCGCCGAGCTGTATCACTCGCTTGCGGTAGCGCTCGGTCTCGGTGAGGTGGATGTGGCTCATCTTGGTGATGGCGTGGCGGATGCTTTCGTCGTAAGCGCCTTGCGAGATGGCACCCCCGGCAATATGGGCGATGGGGATGCGGAGGATGAGTGCCGCCGAGGCTGTGGCGAGCATCTCATAGCGGTCGCCGAGGATTACCAGCAAGTCGGGCTGCAAGGCGGCTAATGCCTCCGCCATGCCTGCCATACATTCACTCATTGCCAGCACGGTGTCTTTGCGTGTGTCGGCATCGGACTTCATCTTCACTCGCCAATCTATCTTCAGCCCGTCGTTTTCTATCTCTTTCCACGTGCTGCCATACTCCTCAGAGAGGTGCATGTTGGTGGCGATTATCTTCAAGTCAACATCATCGCGCTTATTGAGGGCTTGGGCTATGGGCGACAGCAACCCCCAATCGGCGCGAGTGCCGGTGGCTATACATATCCTGCGTTTCATTTATTTCTTGTTAGGTGATAGTATTTTTTTATACTGTGTCTCATCGCTCACGATTGCCGCCGCACGGGGTATCCAGGAATCATACTTCATACTCTGTATTTCTATGCCTCGCTCATAGTAGTAGCGCATAACGATATCTACGGCGAGGAGCGGCTCAATCGACTCGCGATTGCGGTCGAGGTCGGCATCCAAATCGCCTCTCAACAGTTCTTTAAGCTGCGCCAAGACATTGCTGACGCTGTCGGTGAGCAACCCATCGTCGTCGACGGCGTCGCGCAAATCGTCGACGGCTTTAATAAGAGTGTCGCCATACTTCAACGTCTCGGCGTTGATTGATGACTTGAAGTCGCTCCAAAGGGCATCGTCGACAACAAACTCTTCTGCCGATGCTATCTCCGGATGCTCGGCATGGTAGCGAGTGGCGTAGTCGTAGATTATGTTGCTATAAACAATCTGATAAACAAGGGTGCTCATCTTCTTCTTGTCAAAAATGCTGTCGGGGGTGATGCCGCCGCCATCGCGCACCTCGCGCTTGTTGCGAGTGAGATACACATTGGTGAGGCTGTCGGGAGTGCGCATCACATTGCCCTCTTCGTCGCGATGTGAATAGTCGAGGGCTTGTATCAAACGACCGGAGGGAAGATAATATTTTGCAGAGGTAAACTTCAACAGCGAGTTGCGGGCGATGGGCAAGGAGTTTTGCACCAACCCCTTACCAAAAGTGCGGGAACCTACCACCACTGCACGGTCGAGGTCTTGAAGCGCTCCGGTGACCACTTCGCTCGCCGATGCCGACGCTTCGTCGACCATCACACAAAGGGGCATATCGGGCACCAGGGCTTTATCCACGGTCTTATAAATGCGTTCGCTATCGGCGGCACGTCCGCGTGTGCGCAACACCTCGGTGTTTTTCGGCACAAAGAAGTTTACTATCTCTATGGCGCTCTCCAGCAAGCCGCCGCCGTTGCCTCTCAAGTCGAGGATGAGCGACGTGATATGATGATTATTTTTCAAGTCAAGAATGGCATTTTTCACCTCCTCAGGCGATGACTCTTTAAACGACTCCAAAGAGATATACCCCACCCCTGACGACAAGGCGGTGTAATAGTTCACGGTGGGCATCTGTATCTTGCCGCGCTTGAGAGTGACCTCACGGATGCTGTCGCTGACATAGGGGCGCACCACTCGCAAGGTGAGCGTCGTGCCTGCCTCGCCGCGTAGATGCTTGCTCACCTTCTCCACATCCCACGAGCGAGTGTCGAAGGTGTCGATGCCCACAATGCGGTCGCCGGATTGCAAGCCTGCTTCTGCCGCCGGCATCCCCTCGTAGGGCTCTCGCAACTCCACAACTCCGCTGCTGCCTTTGGTCACCACCGAACCGATGCCGCCATACTCGCCGCTGGTTATCGACGACACATATTGCGATGCGTCTTCAGCACTGACATATTCCACATAAGGGTCAAGACCATAGAAAAAGCCGTTGATGGCATTCTCGATGTTTTTCTTCATATCTATGGTATCAACATAAAAAGTGTTAAGAGCATTGACCACATCACCGAAGATGCGAATACCACTACCGGCGTCGTAAGTAGACGACGTGGGCTTCCCCTTCATCACACAGGGCAAAAGCATCGATGAAACCACTCCCAATATAAACAATTGTTTTTTCTTCATTTTTCCGCTTTTTGTAATTATCGTTGCTAAATTACTGCTTTTCTGAATATTTCTACCCCATTACATTACTAAAAAATACTATCACCTAAAAAAATCTGCATTTTTTACACCCAAACTATTGCACATTTCAAAAAATGGCTGTACTTTTGCAACGCTAAACGAAAAAAGCACTGCTTCAGTAGCTCAGTTGGTTAGAGCACCTGACTGTTAATCAGGGGGTCGTTGGTTCAAGCCCATCCTGAAGCGCAAACAAAAAAAATGCTTCAATAGCTCAGTTGGTTAGAGCACCTGACTGTTAATCAGGGGGTCGTTGGTTCAAGCCCATCTTGAAGCGCAAGGCGGACGCAACAGCGCCCGCCTTTTTCATTCCCCGCCC